>NZ_AEIQ01000047.1:0-23111 GCF_000152185.1 Dermacoccus sp. Ellin185
CGGCCCGCGCCTCGGCGCGGATGCGCGCTTCCTTCGCCTCGCGCAACGCGTCGTCGCGGGGGGTCACCCAGCCGGCGATCGCACCGAGCGCACCCGAGGTCAAGTGCTGACCCCGTGCGCGCAGCGCGGGTGCGGCGGTGAGCGCGAGCAGCAGGACGGCGAGCACGGCCACCGCGACGAGTCGGCCGCGGCGGTGCGGGTCGCGTCGCGGCGGGGCAGCACCGAATTCACCCGACGACCGCCGAACCGATCGCCCCCCGCGCCCGGATCTCGCCGTCGGTGACGACGTCGACCTTGTTCGCGCCCGGCGCGGGTTCTTCACCGCGTCACGGGCATGAGCAGCCCACGCATGAGGTCGTAGTTCTCGACGCACGCACCGGCGCCGAGGACGACGGCGTTCGCCGGGTCGGCGGCGACGCGGACGGGAACGGCGAGTTCGTGGTGCAGGCGCACGTCGAGCCCGCGCAGCTGCGCTCCCCCGCCGGTCAGGACAATGCCGGTGTCGAGGATGTCGCCGGCCAGCTCCGGCGGGCATGCGTCGAGGGTGGCGCGGACGGTGTCGCAGATCGCGAGCAGGGTCGGTTCCAGCGCGCGCCGGATCTCGACGCTCGTCACGGTGACGCTGCGCGGCAGCCCACCGATGAGGTCGCGTCCGCGCACCTCGCACGTCAGTTCCTCGGTGAGCGGGAAGGCGCTGCCGACGTCGAGCTTGATGCGTTCGGCGGTGCGTTCGCCGAGCAGCAGCGCGTATTCGTTCTTCAGGTGGGCTGCGATCGCGTCGTCGAGTTCGTGGCCGCCGAGGCGGACGGAGCGCGAGCGCACGACCCCGCCGAGGCTCGTGACGGCGACGTCGCTCGTGCCGCCGCCGATGTCGACGACCATCGACGCCTGCGTGGCCCGCACGTTGAGCCCGGCGCCGACTGCGGCGGCGACGGCTTCTTCGATGACGTCGACGTGGCGCGCGCCGGCGCGCATCGCGGCGTCCTCGAGGGCGCGGCGTTCGACGCCGGTCACCTCCGAGGGGACGCAGACGACGACGCGTGGGCGGATGAGGCGGGAGGGTCGCGAGCGGGCGATGAAGTAGCGCAGCATGCGCTCGGCGGCGTCGGCGTCGCTGATGACGCCGCCGACGAGGGGGCGGACGACGGAGACGCGCCCGGGGGCTCGTCCGAGCATCTCCTTGGCGTCGTGGCCGGCGGCGAGCAGGTCGCCGGTCGCCGCGTCGAGGGCGACGACGCTGGGTTCGTCGACGACGATGCCCTGCCCGCTCTCGTAGACGAGCGTGTGCGCCGTCCCGAGGTCGATCGCGAGATCACGCGAGGGGGTCTTCAGTCGTCCGAGCACCGGGTGAGTATTTCAAAGTTGTCTGGGTGCCGCCGTTCGCCGAGCAAGGGGCGGACGCAAATTCGCTGGCCGGGCGCCGCGCCGGCACGGCACGATGACCATGGGGCCACCTGCGCCCAGCTCACGCCCGGCCTCAGCCCGGATGCGTCGGAGCGAAGGGAAGCGGATTCTCAGGCGGATCATCTCCCGCAGCATGCGCCTGACGCGTCGTGCGGCTGGGGCGTTCTCGACGCGCGAAAGCGATTGACATGACCCGAGATGCCCATTTCAAGAAGTTCGTGCGCGCCCGGATGGCCGCGTCTGACGCGACCTACCTGCAGGCACGCACCGAACTGACGCGGACGCAGCCTGCGATCGAACAGCCTCCGACCGACCGGGCGGCGTCCCCCATCCCGAACGGCGCGCCAAGCCCTCTCGCCCAGGACCCCATCATCCCGACGGCTCTGGGGAAGTCGGCTCGTCAGTTCTTCGACGACAGCCGCCTGCGCACCATCCCCACGAAGCGAACGAAGCGCATGGCCGTGCTCCTCGTCTCGTCACGCGTTTCGAACCGCGTCGAGCGTACCCGGAGGCCGAGGTGTCGCGGATGCTGGCTGAGGTCCACGAGGACCATGCGTATCTGCGCCGCGAGCTCGTCAACGTCGGTTGTCTCCGGCGCGAAGCGGGTGAGTGCACGTTGGCACCTGCGCCCCCGGCCCGCGACGTTCGGTGGGCCAGGAGTTTCCCCGCGAGAAGGCCGACGTGTTCGCGGCGCTGCGGCAGCGCACGCCGCAGCGGTGACGCCCGGCGTGCCTGCGTGGCGCTTCGACGGGGCGCGTGACGCGGCGGTCGTCTTGAGGCGTCCCCGTCCCGACGCGACGCACTGCGGTGCAGCTCGGCCCACTGTCGCTCGTCCCGGTGCCGTGGCGGGTTGGCCGACGGTGACCGTACGATGGGGGCATGACCCCGGACGCTGCTCGCGCGCTGCTGGTCGAGAAACGTCGGGAGACGGTGGCTCGCCTGCGGGGGTTGGATGAGAGTTGGGCCGACATCGTCGAGTCGGCGCGCGATGCGAACATCGACGACGAGCACGACCCGGAGGGTTCGACGGTCGCCGTCGCCCGGGCGCAGGTCTCGTCGCTGGCTGACGAGGGACGTGGCCGACTCGCTGCGATCGACGCTGCGCTCGCACGCGTCGACACGGGAACGTTCGGTGTGTGCGAACGCTGCGGCGCGACGATTCCGGACGCTCGTCTCGAGGCTCGCCCGACAGCCACCCGCTGCGTCACGTGCGCGGCAGCGCGCTGAGCCCCACCCCCTGCCCACTGCCGTCCGGGTGAGCCCGATGTGCAGTCA
This sequence comes from Dermacoccus sp. Ellin185, assembly GCF_000152185.1. Lineage (NCBI taxonomy): Bacteria > Bacillati > Actinomycetota > Actinomycetes > Micrococcales > Dermacoccaceae > Dermacoccus > Dermacoccus sp. Ellin185. The sequence goes on from NZ_AEIQ01000047.1 coordinate 2,680, forward strand.
AGGCCTCACCGCACACCGATCCTCGCTCGGTGGCATGCGCATCCGATCAGCGCCTCACCGGAATCGACCCTCGATCCACGCGAACGCGGGCCCGGGATGACGGACGCCGCCCCGGCCGGACACCGAGCGTGCGAGGTGAGCGGTCGAGGCGGCGTCCGTCATCCCGCCCGAAGCTGTGTCGCTCACCGGAAAACACAGCGAGGGAAGGTCAGAACCAGATCGCGATCTCGCGTTCGGCGGATTCGGTGGAGTCGGAACCGTGGACGATGTTCTGCTGCACCTTGAGGCCCCAGTCGCGGCCGAGGTCGCCGCGGATGGATCCGGGGGCCGCGTCGGTGGGGTTGGTGGCGCCGGCGAGGGAGCGGAAGCCCTTGATGCAGTCGTTGCCTTCGATGACCGCGACGACGATGGGGCCGGAGCTCATGAATTCGACGAGCGGTTCGTAGAAGGGCTTGCCTTCGTGTTCGGCGTAGTGTGCAGCGAGCTGGTCGCGCGTCGCCTCCGTCACCTGCAGCTTGGCGATCGTGTAGCCCTTCGCTTCGATGCGGCGCAGCACCTCGCCGGTGAGGCCGCGGCGGTAGCCGTCGGGCTTGATGATGACGAGGGAGCGTTCGAGCTGTGCGGTCATGGTGTCCTCCAGGCAGAGAGTGCGGATCTGCCCCCAACCTATCGAAGGTCGGGGGCAGATCATGAATGCCGTTCGTCGCGGCGGGCGCGTGGATCGCTCAGTTGACGGCGGCGTCGATCGTGCCGGTCGCGAGCAGCCCGAAGACGACGAGTGCGAGCGCGATGCGGTAGATGACGAACGGGCGGAAGTTGTGCGTCGAGATGTATCGCATGAACCAGGAGATGACGGCGTAGCCGACACCGAACGCGAGCAGTGTCGCGATGGCGATCATGCCCCAACTGCCGGAGTCGTGATCCTTGCCCTTGCTGATGACGTCCATGAGTTCGAGCAGGCCGGACGACAGCACCGCCGGGATGGCGAGCAGGAACGAGTAGCGAGCCGCGGCGGGTCGGGAGTAGCCCATGAACAGACCACCGGCGACGGTGCCGCCCGAGCGCGAGACGCCGGGGATGAGGGCGAGTGCCTGGAAGAAGCCGTACTTGACGCCGTCGGCCCACGTCAGCTCGTCCAGGCCCTTCTCGTGATGGCCTTCCTCGACGCGCTTGTCGGAGACGACATCGGCCAGCATGATGACGAGCGCGAAGACGAGCAGCATCGTCGCGGTGATCCACAGGTTGCGCAGCGTGCCCTCGATCGCGCTCTTGAACAGGATGCCGAGGATGCCGATCGGCAGGGTGCCGATGATGACGAGCCAGCCCATCCGCGCGTCGGGGTCGTCCTTCGCGACGTGGCCGCGCAGCGAGCCGAACCACGCCTTGATGATGCGGACGATGTCCTTCCAGAAGTACACGAGGACGGCCGTCTCCGTGCCGAGCTGGTTGATGGCGGTGAACGCGGCGCCGCCGCCGTCGTTGTCGAAGAACACGCGACCGACGAGCAGTTGGTGCGCCGACGACGAGATCGGCAGGAACTCGGTGAGCCCTTGCACGATGCCGAGGACGACGGCCTCGAGCCAGTTCATGAATACTCCCTCATGAAGTTACGAGTGAGCTCGTCCATCTTGTCGCCCTGTACGAGCGCGGTGATCCACAGCGAGAGGAAGATGAGGCCGACGACGAGCATGGACGGGACGATGAACGCGGTGAGCAGCGTCGCTGCCTGCAGCACCCATCCCAACGGAATGCCGAGCGGTTTGCGCATCGACGCGCTGGAATACAGGCAGAGCACAGCCAGCGCAATGCCGACCCAGAGCAACGTCGTCGCGTTGCCGCCACCGTCGGGGTGCCGGGAGTGGTCGAGGCCCCACGCGACGAGCGCGAAGAAGAACAGGACGAACGCCTGGCAGCCGATGACGGCGCCCGCAAGCTGTCGCGTCTTTTTCTCGCCGACGCCGGTGAAGCGGAGGCGACGGATCCATTCGGCGATCATGACGACGTCACCCCCAGCAGCATGCGCACGTCCGCGGCCGTGACGACGGAGCCCGTCGCGAGGACGCCACTTCCGACGCCTTCGTCGTCGGCGAGGGCCGCCGCGCGGTCGAGGGCGTCCGGCAGGCTGTCGACGACGGTGACGCGATCGTCGCCGTACAGTTCGGCGGCGAGCTGGCCGAGTTCGCGCGGATCCATCGAGCGCGGCGACGTGTTGCGCGTGACGACGACGTGGTCGAGCGTCGGTTCGAGCGCGAGCAGCAGCTCTTCGGCGTCCTTGTCGGCGAGCACGGCGACGAGCCCGACGAGGCGGTTGAACTGGAAGGAATCCGCGAGCGCCTCACGCAGTGCCTGCGCGCCGGCCGGGTTGTGCGCGGCGTCGACGAGGACTGTCGGCGAGCGCCGCACCACCTCGAGTCGCCCGGGCGAGGTGACGGCGTCGAGCGCGGCGCGCAGCACGCCGTCGTCGATCTTAGTCTCTCCTCCCCCGAGGAACGCCTCGACGGCGGCGATCGCCGTCGCGGCGTTGTGTGCCTGGTGCGCGCCGAACAGGGGCAGGAAGAGGTCGTCGTACTCACCGGCGAGGCCCTTGACGGAGATCATCTGCCCGCCGACGGCCGCCTCGCGCGCGGTGACGGCGTACGCGTCGCCCTCGCGCAGCATCGTCGCGTCGACCTCGAGGCACTGTTCGCGCAGGATCTCGTCGACCTCCGGCACCTGCGCGGCGACGACGGCGAACGCGCCGGGCTTGATGATGCCCTTCTTCTCGTGCGCGATGTCCTCGACCGTGTCACCGAGCAGCCGCTGGTGATCGAGCGCCACGGGCGTGACGACGCTGACGACGCCGTCGGCGACGTTCGTCGCGTCCCACGCGCCGCCGAGGCCGACCTCGACGATTGCGACGTCGACGGGCGCGTCCGCGAACACGGCGTAGGCGAGGACGACGACGACCTCGAAGTACGTCATCCGCACGCCGCCGTTGCTCGTGCTCTCGTGGTCGACCATCGCGATGAACGGTTCGATGTCGTCCCACACACGCACGAGCCGTTCGACGTCGACGGGTTCGCCGTCGAGGCTGATGCGCTCACGGAAGTCGTGCAGGTGCGGTGAGGTGAATCGCCCTGTCTTCAAACCGCGTTCGCGCACGAGCCGCTCGACGATGCGGGTCGTCGACGTCTTGCCGTTCGTGCCCGTGAGGTGGATCATCGGGAAGCTCGTCTGCGGGTCGCCGAGCAGTTCCATCGCGCGACGCACACGTTCGAGGGACGGTTCGGGGTTGTTCTCCGGGGTGCGCGCGAGGATCTCGTCCTCGATCTCGCGCGCCCGCAGCCGCAGCGCTGCAGCTTCCTCGGCCTCGCGAGCGGCGGCCCGGGGGTCGCCGCTGCGCTGGGCCTTCTTGCTCACGAGGTTGTCGCCGACGATGCCCGTCGTCAGGGCGCGCTCCGTGGGGTCGGCGGCGTCGCCCGTCTCACCGCCCGGGCCGGCCGAGCCGTCACCGATGACGTGCTCGGCGACGTACTCGTCGAGATCCATCTCCTCGTTCGCGTGTCCGAACGATTCGCCCTGGATGCCGAACGTCGCGTACCCGTCGCGCGGGCTCTCACCCTCGACGAGGTGTTCGTTGACGTCGGCGCCGTCGAATCCGTCGCCGTCGTAGTCGTTCTCGTCGCGCGGACGCTGGTCGCTCATTTGTTCTCCACCTTCTTCACGACGATACGCACCTGCTGCTTGTCGCCGACCTCGGCGCTCGTGCCGACGCCGTCGGGCAGCTGGTGCTGCGTGCCCGCCGAGCCGAACTGCACCGCGAGCGTCTCACGCATGATGAGGTCCTGGTGCGCGACGGTCGCCGCCCACACCTCGTCGTCACCGGTGATGGTGAGCGAGATACGGTCGGAGATGTCGAGACCGGCGTCGCGCCGGGCCTGCTGGACGGCGCGCACGACGTCGCGCGCGAGGCCCTCGGCGGCGAGCTCCGGCGTCACCTGCGTGTTGAGGACGACGAAGCCACCACCGGGCAGCATCCCGGCGGCTGTGTCGGCGCCGGCCTTCTCGGTGTCGACGACCATGTCGAGCGTGTACTCGCCCTCCTCGAGCGCGAGCCCACCGGCGGTGACGACGCCGTCGGCGCCCAGCGACCAGTCGCCGGACTTGCTGCCCTTGATGGCCTGCTGCACGTTCTTGCCGAGCCGAGGGCCGGCCGCGCGAGCGTTGACGGTGAGGCGCCGGCTGACGCCGAGCGCATCCGCGTCGACGTTCGCCGAGTCGGCGAGCACGACGTTCTTGACGTTGACCTCGTCGGAGATCAGATCGGCGAACTGCTCCAACGGGTGCGGGTTCTCACCGACGAACGTCACCGACTCCAGCGGCAGGCGCACGCGCAGCTTCTCGGCCTTTCGGATGGCGAGCGTTGCGGAGCACACCTCACGGGCGCGGTCCATCGCCGTGACGAGGTCGGCGTCCGCGGGCAGGTCGTCGGCGACGGGGAAGTCGGTGAGGTGCACCGAGCGTCCGCCCGTCAGGCCGCGCCAGATCTGCTCGGTCTCGAACGGCAGCAGCGGCGCCGCGGCGCGCGTCACGACCTCGAGCGCGGTGTAGAGCGTGTCGAACGCCTCGTTGCTCGACGCCTCGTGCTCGGTGCCCGTGCTCGCGGACGATCCGGTGCCCCAGAACCGCTCGCGGCTGCGGCGGATGTACCAGTTCGTCAGCACGTCGAGGAAGCTGCGGACGCTGTCGCACGCCCCCGCGATGTCGTACGCGTCCATCTGCGTCTGCACCTGCGCGACGAAGTCGTGCAGCTTGGCGAGCAGGTAACGGTCTAGCACGTCGTTCGACGCCGTCGACCACTGCGCGTCGTAACCCTCACCACCGTTTGCGGCGTTCGCGTAGAGCGCGAAGAACGAGTACGCGTTCCACAGCGGCATCATGACCTGACGCACGCCGTCACGGATGCCCTGCTCGGTGACGGACAGGTTGCCGCCGCGCAGGATCGGGCTCGACATGAGGAACCAGCGCATCGCGTCGGCGCCGTCACGGTCGAACACCTCGGACACGTCCGGGTAGTTGCGCAGCGACTTGCTCATCTTCTGCCCGTCGCTGCCGAGCACGATGCCGTGGCAGATGACGGAGGAGAACGCGGGCTTGTCGAACAGCGCCGTCGCGAGGATGTGCAGCGTGTAGAACCAGCCGCGCGTCTGACCGATGTACTCGACGATGAAGTCGGCCGGGAAGTGGTTCTCGAACCACGATTCGTTCTCCATCGGGTAGTGCACCTGCGCGTAGCTCATCGAGCCCGAGTCGAACCAGACGTCGAGGACGTCGTCGACCCGACGCATCGTCGCCTTCCCCGACGGGTCGTCGGGGTTCGGGCGCGTCAGCTCGTCGACGAACGGACGGTGCAGGTCGACCTCGCCGTCAGCATTGCGGGGCAAGGCGCCGAAGTCACGTTCGATCTCCTCGAACGAGCCGTAGACGTCGAGGCGCGGGAACTCCGGGTTGTCCGACTTCCACACGGGAACGGGGCTGCCCCAGAAGCGGTTTCGGGTGATCGACCAGTCGCGCGCGTTCTCGAGCCATTTGCCGAACTGGCCGTGCTTGACGTTGCCCGGCACCCAGTCGATCTCCTCGTTGAGCGCGAGCATGCGCTCCTTGATCGCCGTCACCTCGACGAACCAGGAGCTCACCGCCATGTAGATGAGCGGCTGACGGCAGCGCCAGCAGTGCGGGTAGGAGTGGTCGTAGCTCTCGCGGCGCACGAGGACGGTGCCGTCGCTGGCGTGCCCGGCGTTCGCAATGTCGCCCTTGGTCGCCGCTTTGAGGTGGTCGATGACGTGCGGGTTCGCGTCGAACACCTGCATGCCCTCGTAGTCGCTCACCGGGTAGGTGAACCGGCCGTCGGGGCCGACGGGCACGACGGCGGGGATGCCGGCCGCGTCGGTCGCGGCCTTGTCCTCCTCACCGAACGCGGGAGCCATGTGGACGAGGCCCGTACCGTCGTCGGTCGTGACGTAGTCGGCCGACAGGATGCGCCACGCCTTGCCCACGACGCGCTCGTCGTCGAGGAAGTACGTGAACGGCGCGGTGTAGGTGAGGCCGACGAGCTCGGAGCCCTTCATGCGACGCACGACCTTCGCGGCAAGCGCGTCGGCGTCGAGCTTCTCGCCGAACAGGTCCTTGCGGTAGGCCGCGAGGCGCGCCTCGGCGATGACGTACTTCTCGTCGCTGCCGGTCGGGCCGGAGGCCTCGACGACGACGTAGTCGATGTCCGGGCCGACGGAGACGGCGAGGTTGCTCGGAAGCGTCCACGGCGTCGTCGTCCAGATGAGGGCCTTCTCCCCCGTCTCGAGCGTGAAACCGACCGTCACCGCCGGGTCCTGACGGTTCTTGTAGACGTCCTCGTCCATGCGCAGCTCGTGGTTGGACAGCGGCGTCTCGTCGTTCCAGCAGTACGGCAGCACGCGCAGGCCCTCGTAGATGAGGCCCTTGTCGTAGAGCGACTTGAACGCCCAGATGACCGACTCCATGTAGCCCGAGTTGTACGTGCGGTAGCCGCGCTCGAAGTCCACCCAGCGGCCCATGCGGGTGACGTAGTCCTCCCAGTCGGAGGCGTATTTCATGACGCTCTTCTTCGCGGCGTCGTTGAACTTCTCGATCCCCATGTCGAGGATGTCGTCCTTGGTCTTGAGGCCGAGCTGGCGCATCGCCTCGAGCTCGGCGGGCAGGCCGTGCGTGTCCCAGCCGAAGACGCGGTCGACGCGCTTTCCGCGCATCGTCATGTACCGCGGGACGAGGTCCTTGACGTAACCCGTCAGCAGGTGGCCGTAGTGCGGCAGGCCGTTCGCGAAGGGCGGGCCGTCGTAGAAGACGAACTCGTTGTCGCCGTTCTCGCCGGCGTCGCGCTGCTCGATCGAGGCCTGGAACGTGTCGTCGCGCCGCCAGTAGTCGAGGACGGCCTTCTCGATGGACGGGAAGTTCGGGCTGCTCGGCACGCCCTTGGGGATGCCGAACGCCTCGCCGGTGCCGGGGGTCGTGGCGGCCGCTCCCGCTGCGTCATCGGGGGTCGCTGCCGCGTGCTCTCGCGTGAGGTCGACCTTGGGGTAGGTCATGGTGGCATCCTTTGCGCGTCAGATCGTCGAGCAAGGACGACGTCGCCGGCGTGTGCCGGGTGGCCGCGGTACCACCTTGCTTGCCATCTCGAACCCGCGCTCTCGCCCGGTGGCGGGCGCACGAGGAGCGACATGACCGCTTCATGCCGGCTGTGACGGGCCACTCCCGCCCGGTTCTACTGGGGTGCGCTCGCGGTGTGCGCAACCTGTTCTTCCGGGGACTCGCCGCTGATGACGGCTCGAACGTCGTTGCCACCATGCTACCCGCCGTGGCGGAGTGTTCGATCGCACGGGCAAGCCGGTGCCCCCGGCCTGTTGCCACCGGCCCCGGAGCGACTCGACGAGCCCGGACCAGCGGCACCAGTGGTGAGTCGACCAGCCCGGGCCGACTGCATGAGTAATGTGCATCTGCACGACTTTCATGACGCACATTCCTCGTGCAGATGCACGATTCTCGGGCAGCTGAGAAACCGGCCGCTGCGGGCAGGATCTGTGGGGCCGGGAAGCGCAGCAACGGGCCCACCGAGCAGACGGAGCCGGGCCCGCCGCCAGGTCTTCGTTACCGTGAGTCCAGCCCCGCCGCCCTGCCGACCATGCCTGTCGACGGGCCCACCCTTTTGAGGAGAACATCATGACGTCTCGCCCCACCGTCCTCGTCACCGGCGGTACGCGCGGCATCGGCCGCGCCATCTGTGACGCCCTGGCCGCCGATCACGACCTCATCATCGGCGGCACGTCCGCCGACGCCGTGGCCGAGGCGTGTGCGCGATACGAGAACGCCCGGCCGTTCGTCGCGGATCTGGCGGACGAGGCCTCGACGACTCGCGCCGTCGAAGCTCTCGGATTGACGCGTCTCGACGGCGTCGTCCACTCCGCCGGTGTGCTCGGCAGCGGCGCGCTGACGGATCTGCGTCGTGACGACTGGCGCCGCACGTTCGAGATCAACGTCGTCGCCGTCGCCGATCTGACGCGGCTGCTCCTGCCCGCCCTGGAGGCGGCTCGCGGCACCGTCGTCGTCATCAACTCCGGTTCGGGGCTGACGGCGGGTGGCCCCGGCGGCGTCTACTCGGCGTCGAAGTTCGCAGCCCGCGCCCTCACGGACGCGATGCGAGAGGAGCTGCGCCCGAGGGGGATCCGCGTCTCGTCCGTGCACCCGGGGCGGGTGGCGACCGACATGCAGGTCGAGCTCAATTCCTTCGAGGGCCGCGAGTACGACGAGGCGAACTACCTGCGGCCCGAGTCGGTCGCGAGCGCCGCCCGCCTCGCCCTCACGGCGACGCCGGACGCGAACGTCGACATGATCTCCGTCCGCCCCGGCCCGCGATGAATCACCTGAGCGACACCATGGGCACGCGTGTCCCTGGTCAGTGCAGCACCCACTGAGAGAAACTCCACGCGCCCCACAGCATGAGGAAGAGGCTCCACGAAGTGACCAGCACGATCGTCAATCCGCACCCGATGTCTCCGGCGCGTTCACGCCAGCCGGCTGTGTAGCCCTCCTGCGGGGCCCGATCCCCGTGCCATCGCCGCGGCTCGCCCGCCTCGACACGCAACTGCGCAACCTGCGGCGCCGTGGACACCATGCGAACCCGTCTGGGGATGCTGCGCCACTGCGCCGCAGGCCCTCCGCGGAAGGTCCGCCACGCGGCAATTGCTTCTCGCGCCACTTCGTCGTCGCGCCCCAGGACGAAGAGCAGCGCGCCCGCCGCGGGCAGATCCCCCATCTCGAGGTGCACCTGCGCGAGCAGCGCGATGACCTCGTCGTCGGGCGACTCCACGAGATAACTCGTCAAGCGCTGACGAGCCATCCAGAGGCGGCCTTGCGCAATGTCGCCGCGGGCTCGGTCGAGGGCGGTCATGGCCCTGATGATGCCCTACCGGCGGGCCGACGCACGACCCCATTCTCAGCGCGTCATTCCACCGTCACCGACTTGGCGAGGTTGCGGGGCTTGTCGACGTCGTGCCCGAGCACCTGCACGTCACTCGCTCAGCGCTGGCGCGCCATTCGCCCGGTATGACAAAACACGCCCCACTTCCATTGAAGTGGGGCGTGCTTTGTCGATCCTCACCGAGGTGGGTGTTCGGGGCTCCCGCAGGTCAGCGCATGACCACAGGCTGGCGGATCAGCGCTGACGCTGCTCGCGCACCATGCGGTGCGTCAGGAGGGCGTGCTGGACGCCGTCACCCTTCGTCAGTGCGTCGGGGCTGACGGTGCCGCCGAGCGGCAGCATCGGCGTGAACGAGTAGAGCTCGCCCTCACCGAGCAGCCCCAGCTTGGTGCGCGCACCCTGGTGCGGTCCGCGCAGGTCCGCGAGGTGCGACGACGGCCCGACGAGGTGCTCGGCGAAGAACTCGTCGGCCGACTCTGCAACGACGAGGTTGGTCAGGAAGTGCGGGTCGAGGCACTGCACGCGGCCGTCCTCGTCGAGGTGATACACGTGCCCGAAGCTCGTGACGGCGAACGGGATGCTCGCGACGCCGACACCGAACCACTCCTGCAGCACGGGCGTCCACACGGCGGGGTCGACGAGCTGCAGCTCCTGCTTGCCGTACCAGCCGATGCCGTGATCGCGGTACAGCGCGAGCAGCGACTGCGGCAGCCGGTCGGCCGCGTACTCGACGAACGCGGGCCCCACGGGGGTGACGTCGCTCGGCGCGAAACGCGCGACGAAGGGCTCGATCGCGGCGGCGCCGCGCGGCGTGGCGTTCATGTTCGTGTGCTCCCTCGTCCGAGCGACGTCTCGCCCTGATTCTCCTACGCGCCCGGCATGTGGGCGCGTCGCCGACCATCTGCTCATAGCCTAGGCCCCCGCCCCGGCGTTGTCGCACCGAGCCCGCCTCGTCGCCGCCGGTCGCACCAGGACGTCAGGCATGGAAAAATGACCCCATGACTTCCGACACCACCCCAGCCCAGCGGACGCCCCCCGGCGCCCGCACGATGCCCGACAAGCCCACCGTCGACGGCCTCGAGGACGTCTGGGGCCAGGTATGGAAGGAACGCGGCACGTACACGTTCGACCGTGAGCGCGCCCTACAGCTGCCGCGCGAGCAGGTCTTCGGCATCGACACTCCCCCGCCGACCGCATCGGGCAGCCTGCACGTCGGGCACGTGTTCAGCTACACCCACACCGACTGCATGGCGCGCTACCAGCGCATGCAGGGACGCGAGGTCTTCTACCCGATCGGTTGGGACGACAACGGCCTGCCGACGGAGCGTCGCGTCCAGAACTACTACGGCGTGCGCGGCGACGCGACGAAGCCCTACATCGAGAACTACACCCCGCCACTCGAGGGCGCCGAGGGCAAGAGCGTCAAGGCCGCCGACCAGCAGCCGATCGGGCGCAAGAACTTCATCGAGCTGTGCGACGTGCTCACCGTCAAGGACGAGGAGACCTTCGAGGCACTCTTCCGCCGCCTCGGTATCAGCGTCGACTGGAACGTGCAGTACCGCACGATCGACGAGCGCTCACGCGCCGTCGCGCAGCAGGCGTTCCTGCGCAACCTGAAGCGCGGCGAGGCCTACCAGCAGGAGGCCCCGGGCCTGTGGGACGTCACGTTCCAGACGGCCGTCGCCCAGGCCGAGCTCGAGGCACGCGACTACCCGGGCGCCTACCACCGCGTCGCCTTCCACACGAGCGACGGCGAGAACGTCTACATCGAGACGACGCGCCCCGAACTGCTGCCCGCCTGCGTCGCCCTCATCGCCCACCCCGACGACGAGCGCTACCAGCCGCTGTTCGGCACGAAGGTGAAGAGCCCGCTGTTCGACGTCGAGATCCCCGTCCTCGCGCACCCGAGCGCCGAGATGGACAAGGGCGCCGGCATCGCCATGTGCTGCACCTTCGGTGACCTCACCGACGTCCAGTGGTGGCGCGAGCTGCAGCTGCCGACGCGCTCGATCATCACGCGCAACGGCCGCATCACGGGCGAGCTGCCCGAGTGGATCGCGGGCGGCCCGGGTGAGCAGCTGTTCGCCGACGAGCTCGCGACGAAGACGACGTTCACCGCACGCGAGAACGTCGTCAAGGCGCTCATCGCCTCCGGTGACCTCGACGGCGAGCCGAAGAAGACGCAGCGCAAGGCCAACTTCTTCGAGAAGGGCGACAAGCCCCTCGAGATCGTGACGAGCCGCCAGTGGTACATCCGCAACGGTGGCCGTGACAAGGATCTGCAGTCGGCGCTCGTCGCTCGTGGCAACGAGATCGACTGGCACCCCACGTTCATGCAGAGCCGCTACACGAACTGGATCGAGGGCCTCAACGGCGACTGGCTCATCAGCCGTCAGCGTTTCTTCGGCGTCCCGTTCCCGATCTGGTACCCGCTGGACGCGAACGGCGAGGCCGACTACGACAACCCGATCGTGCCCGACGAGTCCGAGCTGCCGATCGACCCGCAGGGCCAGGCGCCTAGGGGCTACGACGAGAGCCAGCGCGGCCGGGCCGGCGGGTTCATCGCCGACCCCGACGTCATGGACACGTGGGCGACGTCGTCGCTCTCCCCGCAGATCGCGACGGGCTGGCCGATCGCCGACGGCAAGGCGCACAAGAGCGACCCCGAGCTGTTCGACAAGATCTTCCCGATGGACATGCGCCCCCAGGGCCACGACATCATCCGCACCTGGCTGTTCGCGACGGTCGTGCGCGCCCATCACGAGAACGGCACCGTGCCGTGGAAGAACACCGCCATCTCCGGCTGGATCCTCGACCCCGACCGCAAGAAGATGTCGAAGTCGAAGGGCAATGCGCAGACACCGGAGGACGTCGTCAGGGAGTTCGGCGCCGATGCCGTGCGCTACTGGGCCGCCTCGGGCCGCCTCGGGACGGACGCCGCCTATGACACGGGCCAGATGAAGGTCGGCCGTCGCCTCGCGATGAAGGTGCTCAACGCCTCCAAGTTCGCGCTCATGACGCCTCCGGTGACGCCCGATGCCGACGCTGCACCGACGGTCGAGGCGCTGCTGCCGCACGTCACGCAGCCTCTCGACGTCTCGCTGCTGACGGCCCTGCGCGACGTCGTCGAGAACGCGACGAAGAGCTTCCAGACGTGGGACTACACGCGTTCGCTCGAGTTGACGGAGACGTTCTTCTGGGCGTTCTGCGACGACTACATCGAGCTCGTCAAGGAGCGCGCCAACAACCGTGACGGTGAATTCGACGAGGCCGAGTCGGCGTCGGCGCGTGCCGCCGTCCGCATCGCGCTCGACGTCCTGCTGCGCCTGTTCGCGCCGTTCCTGCCGTACGCCACCGAAGAGGTGTGGTCGTGGCAGCACGCCGAGTCGGTGCACCGCGCCACCTGGCCGACGCGCGACGAGCTCGCGTCCCTGCCCGACGGTGACCCGCTCGTCCTCACCGCCGTGTCTCAGGCTCTCGCCGGTGTGCGCCGCGCGAAGTCAGAGGCCAAGCTCGGCATGCGCGCCGAGGTGACGGCGATGACGCTCGCCGGCCCGGCGGCGGCCCTCGCCGCCGCAACCAAGGGTGAAGCCGACCTGCGCGCAGCCGGTCGCATCAGCGCCATGACGAGCGTCGAGGAGGAGACGGAGAACGGCGTCCTGCTCGTGCGCGACACCGAGCTGCTCGCTCCCCCGCCGAAGGTCAAGAACTGACGAACGACTGAGAGCCGCGACCCTGCCAGGCAGGATCGCGGCTCTCAGTACGTCAGGACGCGCGCGTCAGGCAGCGCGACGTCGCACGATCGTCGGGGTGATGCGGTCGAGCACGACCTCGCGCGTGATGACGACCTTGTCGATGTCGTCCTCGCTCGGCACGTCGAACATGACGGGCAGCAGGACCTCTTCGAGGATGGCGCGCAACCCGCGCGCGCCGGTGCCGCGACTCATCGCCTGCTCGGCGACGGCGTCGAGGGCGTCTGGTGTGAACTCGAGCTGCACACCGTCGATCTCGAACATGCGCTTGTACTGCTTGACGAGTGCGTTCTTCGGCTCGGTGAGGATGCTCACCATGCCCTCGCGATCGAGCGGCTCGACGGTCGTGATGACGGGCAGGCGGCCGATGAACTCGGGGATGAGACCGAACTTCATGAGGTCTTCGGGCTGCACGTCGGTCATCGACGCATCCCCACCGGCGGGCAGGTGCAGCTGCGAGCCGAAGCCGAGCCCCTTCTTGCCCTTGCGGTCCTCGATGATCTTCTCCAGGCCCGCGAACGCGCCACCGACGATGAACAGCACGTTCGTCGTGTCGATCTGGATGAACTCCTGATGCGGGTGCTTGCGCCCGCCCTGCGGCGGCACCGACGCGGCCGTCCCCTCGAGGATCTTGAGCAGCGCCTGCTGCACGCCCTCACCGGAGACGTCACGCGTGATCGACGGGTTCTCGCTCTTGCGCGCCACCTTGTCGATCTCGTCGATGTAGATGATGCCGGTCTCGGCGCGCTTGATGTCGAAATCACTCGCCTGGAGCAGCTTGAGCAGGATGTTCTCGACGTCCTCACCGACGTAGCCGGCCTCCGTCAGCGCCGTCGCGTCGGCGATGGCGAACGGGACGTTGAGCATGCGCGCCATCGTCTGCGCGAGGTAGGTCTTGCCGCAGCCCGTGGGGCCGATGAGCAGGATGTTCGACTTCGCGATCTCGACCGGATCCTTCGACCCCGACGCCTCGGCGGCCTGGACGCGCTTGTAGTGGTTGTAGACGGCGACGGCGAGCGAGCGCTTCGCCGCGTCCTGTCCGATGACGTACTCACGCAGGAAGTCGAAGATCTCGCGCGGCTTCGGCAGCTTCTCGAGGCCGATGTCGACCGAGTCGGTCAGCTCTTCCTCGATGATTTCGTTGCACAGGTCGATGCACTCGTCGCAGATGTAGACGCCCGGGCCGGCGATGAGCTTCTTGACCGACTTCTGGCTCTTGCCACAGAACGAGCACTTGAGCAGGTCGCCGCTCTCTCCCACGCGTGCCATCCGTCATCCCTTCGTCGAGCGACCCGCCGCGAGACGGGTGTGCGTACCCGACGACGGTAGTCGACGGGGCCCTCGCTGCCCCTCATTGAATCCCGCGTGGCGGGCGCCGGCCAAGGCTGTTCGCGCTGGGCGCAACGGACGCGGAGTCCCCGCACGCCTCGCGTCGCGAATCACTCTCAAATGGACACACGACCAACACCTGTTGTTCATTTCCAGGACACCTTGCCAGGACAACCTTTGCGCGTGCTCGAAGACCTCCCCACGCTCTCGCCGCAGGCGCACCCGCCCGCGCCCCTCGGCCCCCCGCCGCCACGCCGCGGCCGGCCCGTCGGTGAATGGTTGACGGCGGCAGCGCTGCTGCTGCCCAACCTCGCGCTGTTGGCCGTGTTCACCTACCGACCACTGATCGACAACATCCGGTTGTCGTTCACCGACTGGACGCTGTCGGCGCCGACGCTCAACTACATCGGTCTGCAGAACTACTCGACGTGGCTGCACGACGCCAACGCGCACCAGGTGCTGCGCAACACCGCCATCTTCACCGTCGCGACGGTCGGGTTGTCGATGATGATCGGTCTCGGGCTCGCGCTGCTGCTCGATCGTCAGCTGCGCGGTCGCAACCTCGTGCGCTCGGCGATCTTCGCGCCGTTCGTCCTGTCCGGCACCGCTGTCGGCCTCGCGTTCCAGTTCGTCTTCGACCCGCACTTCGGTCTGCTCTCCGACCTCGCGCACCGCGTCGGGCTCAGCGTCCCGGACTTCTACCAGGATCCGAACTGGGCCCTCGTCATGGTGACGCTCACGTATGTGTGGAAGAACATCGGCTACACGTTCGTCATCTACCTCGCCGCGCTGCAGGGTCGCCGCACCGACCTCGACGAGGCCGCGGAGATCGACGGCGCGTCGTCATGGCGTCGCTTCACCAAGGTGCTGCTACCGCAGCTGCGCCCGACGACGTTCTTCCTGTCGATCACGGTGCTGCTCAACTCGGTCCAGGTCTTCGACATCATCCAGATCATGACGCGCGGTGGCCCCCAGGGCTACGGCACGTCGACGCTCGTCTACCAGGTGTACCAGGAGACGTTCGTCAACCAGCGCGCCGGCTACGGCGCCACGATCGCGACCATCATGTTCCTCATCCTGCTCGTCGTGACGGTCGTGCAGGTGCGGGTCATGGACAAGGAGCAGAAGGCATGAGCACCGCAGCCCCGCAGGAGAACGCCGCTGCGGCCACGCCGAAGCGGTCGGGTTCCTCCCCGTTCCGACGACGCCCCCGCGAGGAGGCGCACAGCAACGAGGTCCTCGACCACGGCGGGTTGCCGATGACGATCGCCGGTTACGCCGCGATGATGATCGCGTTCGCGATCGTCGCGATCCCGCTGTACTGGATCTTCATGACGTCGATCAAGCACCGCAGCGACATCTACACGACGCCCGCCGTCTGGTTCCCGCACTCGGTCACGGGTGAGGGTTACAAGACCGCGACGCAGTCGATCCCCTTCTGGGACTTCTTCCGCAACTCGGTCATCGTCACCGTCATCCTGTCGCTCGCCAAGATCGTCCTCGGTGTCATGAGCGCCTACGCCCTGAGCCTCATCCGCTTCCCCGGGCGCAACCTCGTGTTCATCGTCGTCATCGCGGCGCTCATGGTGCCGAACCAGATCACCGTGATCTCGAACTACGCCCTCGTCAGCCAGCTCGGCTGGCGCAACACCTACCAGGGCATCATCCTGCCGTTGGCGGGCGTCGCGTTCGGCACGTTCCTCATGCGCAACCAGTTCCTGTCGATCCCCAGCGAGATCATCGAGGCCGCGCGCATGGACGGGGCCGGGCCGATGAAGCTGCTGCGCAAGGTCGTCATGCCGATGTCGTGGCCGACCCTCATCGCGTTCTCCATCATCACCGTCGTCAACGAGTGGAACGAGTACCTGTGGCCGTTCCTCATGTCCGACGACCAGCGCACCGGCACCCTGCCGGTCGGCCTCACCCAGTTGCAGAACAACGAGGGCATCACGGACTGGGGCCCTGTCATGGCCGCCACGATGCTCGCCATGCTCCCCGTTCTCGCCCTGTTCCTCGTCCTGCAGCGCCACATGATCAAGGGCCTCACGGCCGGCGCCGTCAAGGGCTGACCCTCTCCCCCACGCTTCACCCAGACGAAGGAAGAAACTCATGTCCACACTCTCGCGCCGCAACCTCTTCGGCCTGACGGCTGGTGCCGTCGTCACCGCAGGCCTCAGCGCCTGCGCCGGCTCCGGCGGCTCCTCCAGCGGTGGTAACAACGGTGGCGGCGACTCGAACACGATCGAGTTCTGGAGCAACCACCCCGGCAAGTCGAAGGCGACCGAGCAGAAGCTCATCGCCGAGTTCGAGAAGGCCAACCCGAACCTCAAGGTCAAGCTCGTCGGCGCCGGCAAGAGCTACCCCGACGTCGCGCAGAAGTTCAACGCGGCCCTGTCCGGCGGCAGCCTGCCCGACGTCGTCATCGTCTCCGACACGACGTGGTTCAACTTCGCCCTCAACGACCGTCTGGCCGACATGTCGGCCCTGACGTCCGAGAACAAGCTCTCGACGGACGACTACGTCAAGGGCCTGTACGACGACTACAAGTACGAGGACAAGCACTACGCCCTGCCGTACTCGCGCTCGACGGTCATCTTCTACTACAACAAGGACGCCTGGAAGAAGGCCGGTCTGCCGGACCGTGCGCCGACCTCGTGGGACGAGTTCGAGCAGTGGGCGCCCAAGCTGCAGTCGGCCATGGGCTCGGGCAAGAAGGCCATCGTCCTGGACGACGGCTCCGACTACCTCGACTGGACGTTCCAGTCCATCGCGTGGAGCTACGGCGGCGGCTACTCGAAGGACTGGACGCCCACCATGGCGTCCGAGGGCACCGTCAAGGCCGCCACGAAGATCCAGGGGTGGGCCAAGAAGGGCTGGATGCAGACGTCGAAGGACAGCCAGGCCGACTTCGCCTCGGGCATCGGCGCCTGCGCCATCGAGTCGACCGGTGGCCTCGCCGGCGTCATCAAGGACGCAAGCTTCAAGGTCGGCATCGGCTTCCTGCCCGCGCCGGGCGGCATCAAGACCGTGCCGACGGGTGGCGCCGGCCTCGCGGTGCCGAAGGGCATCTCCGCCGAGCGTCAGAAGAACGCCGTGAAGTTCATCGAGTTCATGACGAACAAGGACAACACGATCACCTTCTCCCAGGCGACCGGGTACCTGCCGGTGCGCACCTCCGCCATGGACGACGCGAAGGAGAAGGCGTACCTCGAGAAGAACCCCGAATACGCCGTCGCCGTCAAGCAGCTGCCGAAGGCCCGCCCCCAGGACAACGTCCGCGTGTTCCTGCCCGGCGGTGGCATCGACATCGGTACCTCGCTCGACAAGATCATCGCCGGCTCGGACGTCAAGTCGACGCTCGAGGCGCTCGACAAGGCGCTGCAGGCGAAGTACGACTCCCAGATCAAGCCCAAGCTGAAGAAGTAATTCATGGCATCCGTCACCTTCGACGAGGCCACCCGCCTGCACAAGGGTGCGCCCCGTCCCTCCGTCAACAAGGTCACGCTCGACATCGCCGACGGGGAGTTCCTCGTCCTCGTCGGCCCGTCGGGCTGCGGCAAGTCGACGACGCTCCGCATGCTCGCCGGCCTCGAACCGGTCGACGAGGGCCGCATCCTCATCGACGGCCACGACCAGGCCGGCGTGCGTCCCCGTGATCGCGACGTCGCGATGGTCTTTCAAAGCTACGCGCTCTACCCGACCATGACGGCACGTCAGAACATGGCGTTCGCGCTCGAGAACGCAGGCACCTCGAAGGCGGACATCAACGCCCGCGTCGAGGAGGCGGCGAAGATCCTCGAGCTCGAGACCCTGCTCGAGCGCAAGCCGGGCGCGATGTCGGGTGGCCAGCGTCAGCGTGTCGCCATGGGTCGCGCGATCGTGCGCCAGCCCAAGGTGTTCTGCATGGACGAGCCGCTGTCGAACCTCGACGCCAAGCTGCGCGTCTCGACGCGTGCGCAGATCGCGGCGCTGCAGCGACGCCTCGGCGTCACGACCGTCTACGTCACGCACGACCAGGTCGAGGCGATGACGATGGGTCACCGTGTCGCGGTGCTCAAGGACGGCATCTTGCAGCAGTGCGACACCCCGGAGGAGCTGTACGAACGGCCGCGCAACACGTTCGTCGCGGGCTTCATCGGTTCGCCGTCGATCAGCCTCATGGACGCCGCGCTCACCGGCGGTGACGCGACGTTCCACGGCATGCGGGTGCCGCTGTCGCGCGACATCAAGGCGACGTCGGATCGCGTGACGATCGGGGTGCGCCCCGAGGCGTTCGTCGTCGCGCAGCCCGGTGAGGCGGGTGCGCTCGAGCTCGAGGTCGAACTCGTCGAGACGCTCGGCTCGGAGGCGTTCGTCTACGGTCGCCCCGCGGGCGAGCCTGACGGCCCCCGCATCGGCACGCGCGTCGACAAGCGCGTGCGCCCGACGCAGGGTGACCGGTTTGCGGTGAAGCCCATGACCGACCACGTCCACGTCTTCGACACGGAGACCGGCGAGCGGCTGTGACACCCGGGCCGCTCCCCCGCCGTGGGTGATGCCGACATGACGAATGTGCCCGCCCTTCCACACGGAAGGAGCGGGCACATGCGTCGTGGCGGGTCAAGCCCGGTGGGCCCGGAGCCGTCAGCTCTCCAGCGACGCCTTGCGGCTCGTCAGCACCTCGTCGATGAGGCCGTACTCCTTGGCCATCTCGGCGGTGAGGATCTTGTCGCGGTCGATGTCGGCACGCACCTGCTCGATCGAGCGGCCGGAGTGCTTCGCGAGGGTCTCCTCGAGCCACTCACGCATGCGCATGATCTCGTTGGCCTGGATCTCGACGTCGGAGGCCTGGCCGCCCGAGCCCTCCATCGCCGGCTGGTGGATGAGCACGCGCGCGTTCGGCAGCGCGTACCGCTTGCCGGGCGCGCCGGCGCCGAGCAGGACGGCGGCGGCCGAGGCAGCCTGTCCCAGGACGAACGTGTGCACGTCCGGGCGGATGTACTGCATCGTGTCGTAGATCGCCGTCAGCGCGGTGAACGAACCACCGGGGCTGTTGATGTACATGACGATGTCGCGGTCCGGATCCTGCGACTCGAGCACGATGAGCTGCGCGATGATGTCGTCGGCAGACGCGTCGTCGACCTGGACGCCGAGGAAGATGATGCGATCCTCGAACAGCTTCGTGTACGGGTCGAGGCGCTTCGTGCCGTACGAGGTGCGCTCTTCGAACTGGGGCAGGATGTAGCGGCTCGTCGGCATCGGCGCGGTGACGCCGCCCATCGGGTGGCCCATGGAGCTGTGGGTGTTCATGAAGGTCTCCTTCGTGGGCGAGATCAGTGGTCGGACGACTCGGAGAATGCCGCAGCGTCCCCGGTCGCGTCCTTGGTGGCGTCCTGCGAACGCTCGAAGACGTGGTCGACGAAGCCGTACTCCTTGGCCTCGGCCGCGGTGAACCAGCGGTCGCGGTCGGAGTCGGCCGAGATCTTCTCGACCGGCTGGCCCGTGTGCTCGGCGATGAGCTCGGCCATCTGCTTCTTGATGTGCAGCAGCTGCTCGGCCTGCGTCTTCACGTCGGAGGCCGTGCCCTGGATGCCGCCGAGCGGCTGGTGCATCATGATGCGCGCGTGCGGCGTCGCGTAGCGCTTGCCCTTGGCACCGGCGGACAGCAGGAACTGACCCATCGACGCGGCCAGACCCATCGCGACGGTGCACACGTCGTTCGGCACCCACTGCATCGTGTCGAAGATGGCCATGCCGGCCGTCACCGAACCACCGGGCGAGTTGATGTAGAGCCAGATGTCCTTCTCCGGGTCCTCTGCGGCGAGCAGCAGCAGCTGCGCGCAGATGGCGTTCGCATTGTCGTCGCGAACATCCGAACCGAGGAAGATGATGCGCTCCTTGAGGAGCCGGTTGTAGATCTGGTCGTCGAGGCCGGCGGCCATCTGCGGGCCTGCCATGACCACGTCCGAGGACTGGGCATTCGTCAAGGGATCACTCCGTTCCGAATCTGCCACCCCGAGCGGGTGACATCACGCTTGAACTCTTCACTGACCCTAACGCGCGGGCCCGGGCGTTTCGTCCCCGTCTCGGGGCTTGTTCGCCGTCAGCGCAAGGCGCGACGTTCGCCTGAGCCCGGACGCGACGAAGGGCCGCCCGATTGCTCGCGCGGCCCCTCGTCTCAGACGTCAGTGACGACTCACTCGCCGTCGACAGCCTTCTTGGCCGCCTTCTTCGCAGCGGTCTTCTTGGCGGCGGTCTTCGTCGCCGTCTTCTTCGCAGCCGTCTTCTTGGCGGCGGCCTTCTTGGCCGGCTTCTCCGCGGCCTCGGCGGGGGCGGCGTCAGCGGCCTCGGCGGGGGCGGCGTCAGCGGCCTCGGCGGGGGCGGCG
>NZ_AEIQ01000046.1:0-32866 GCF_000152185.1 Dermacoccus sp. Ellin185
GTTTAACCGGGTCGACAACGTGAGTTTGGAGCCGACTCGACAGACCCTCCCTCGGACCTCTTCGCCGACGTTTCGTGATCCGACCTCGTGACTGAGGCGCCCATCACCAGATGGGTGGACGTGAGAACATCACCTGTTTACGCGAGAAAGGGTCAGCGTCCTAGCCGTTTGTCGAGGTGGGCGAGGTAAACCAGCTCGTGGCTCTTGTACTCGGAGCGTGCTCGGAAAGCTTCGACAACGGCGGTAGCCGCAACCCCACCAGCAGCCGCGCCGAGTGCCGCAGTATCCGGGAGTTTGCCGACAAAGTTTCCGACCGCACTCAAAGTGACGCTGATACTGGCCGGGTTGAGATGAGTGGTTGCTAGTGTTTTCCCGGTGTCGTAGGCGACGCGGGTCGCGGACAGTGACTTCTTCAGGTCGTTGAGCGCTGGACGAACCTCGTCGTGCCACATGGTATCGACCTCGTGGGGCAGGGACTCATCGAGCGGGGCGGACGCGAGACGTTGCGAGAAGGCTGCGACCACGTTGCGGTACTTCGTACGTTCGTCAGTGAGGTCGCTTCGTGCTTCGAGAATGCTGGTCATCGGCGCGTCCGGGAAGGCTGGCAGGTGCTCGATGAGCTGAGTGCCGAGCGTGGCCTTCTTCGCGCTGACGGATATCGCTGCTTCGGCGAAATTCAGGGCGCCATCTTCGCGGAGGCGTGAGGCGGTGACGGCGTCCAGCAGGAGCGCTGAGGCGGGGTCGGATAAGCCAGCAGCGAGGCGGTCGATGAACCATTCGATCTGCTCGTCGGTGTCGCCCTCCAGCGTGAAGTTGTCCCCGATGATGTTGAGAGCACCGGCCTGTTTTGCGGCGTGGAGGGCCTCGGCGTCCTCGGGCGGAAGCGCTCGGTGGGCGTTGCCGCGAATGTCGTCTAGGACGGGCAACCAGTCGGCTTCGAAGGCGTCGCGCAATGAGGCGCCGGGCCTCTGCTTCGAGGCGCGACGCATGATCCGTTTAAAGTTCCCGAGATGCTCTTGGGGTACGCCGAGTCGGTGCAAGGCTGGTGGGTTGAGCTGGGCCATGCGTCGAAGCATGTTGTTCTCGTCGACGTCGCGTAATGCGACGAAGTCCCACAGGATGCTGACCGAAGGGGCGAGGAGGTCCACCTGGTCCGAGTAAAGCAGTGCGCTACGCGCGAGCCGCAGTTCGGTCGATAGGACAACCCTGCTGCTGTCGTCTGGGTCCATCTGGGGTGCAACCGCGATGGTTGTCCGCAGTCCGGCGGGTTTCGGAGTGTGACGTCCCCTGCGGGATGCTCGGCGAGATTGCTTTCCCATGCGTTCTCCTCGGTTGTCGACGTGCGCTGATCGTCCCACTCGAGGACCTTGGCGCGCGGTGTTCCGCCCCGGTTGCGTAGCTGTCCGCGACCTAACCGGCTGTCCGAGCTCAGGCCTGGCCGAGACCAATCAACATCGACATCGTGAGGTTTACGGAATGGCAGTCATTCGCGACAATCGCCTCTCATCTTCTCTCTCACGAATCATCGCCACCCAGCATGGTTGTTCCGCCCTACATGGCAAGGTTTCCTGAGAACCAACACCACACGGCCTGTCGCTTTGCTTCCAGGGTGAACCAAGAGCAGATAGCCAGGACCACGCCGCCCATTTGTTGCATCCAATTTGAACCGCGCCGCCCGGTTACAGGCCGACCGGGTGAAATGACCGCTTCTTGTCCCTGATGAGGGAAACGGCCGGTGCTTCCCGACCGGACGTGGGTCGTCGAGCGGTAGCGGCACCCGGTGCACCGCCGCCCGTACGCGGACTAAAAGAGATGGGGACACAGTACGGGCTACGCTGGGCCGTCACGCGCAGAGCGCGCGAGACGCGCCCAGTGCGGCTGTCGCGAACCCACGATCGGGAATACGGATGAACCCCCTACCACCGCCGCCCTTTTCCAACATGTTCAGCGGACCCGGGGCGGAGCGGCCATGAACGACGCCTTGTCCCTCTTGACCGGTGTCGTCGTCGTTCTTGCGATCACCGCAGTGACGGCGTACTTCGTGGCGCAAGAGTTCGCCTACATGTCCGTGGACCGCTCCAAGCTGACGGCTCGTGCGCAGGCAGGCGATGACACGGCACGCCGCACCCTCGCTATCACCCGCCGCACCTCGTTCCTCCTGTCCGGCGCGCAGCTCGGTATCACCGTGACAGGCCTGCTTGTCGGCTACGTGGCCGAACCACTCATCGGAATGGCGCTGTCGTCCATGCTCGGCGGAGTCGGCATCCCCACCGGCATCGGCCTGACCGTGGGCGGCATTCTCGCAATCACCTTCTCCACGTTCGTGCAGATGCTGTTCGGTGAGCTTTACCCGAAGAACTACGCTATAGCTCGCCCCGAGCAGGTCAGCGGCGCTCTCGCACGGTCGAGCGCCCTGTACTTGAAGGTGTTCGGCCCGGCCATCTGGGTGTTCGACAAGTCCGCTGAGCTGCTGTTGAAGCGTGTCGGCATCGAACCGGTGCACGACGTCGAGCAGGCCGCCACAGCGGATGACCTGCACCACGTTGTCGAGGCGTCGAAGCAGACGGGCGACCTCGCGCCGGAACTGTCAGACATGCTGGATCGCATCATCGACTTTCCCACCCAGAACGTCGATCACGCGATGATCCCCCGCGCTCAGGTCGACTCAGTGCGAACTGAAACAAACATCGCTGAGATGCGCGCTCTCATGGCGAGCGGGCACACGCGCTACCCCGTGATCGACGGCACCGACGACGTCGCCGGTGTCGTGCACCTCGTCGATGTGCTCGCCGCGCAGGATGGCGCTCGGCCGGTCTCGTCGGTGATGCGTCCGGCACTGATCGTTCCTGAGCTGATGGGGTTGTCCACCGCGTTGAGCGAACTCGACCGCGCCAAGCAGCAACTCGCATGTGTCATCGACGAGTTCGGCGGGTTCACCGGCATCATCACCGTCGAAGACCTGGCAGAGGAAGTTGTCGGGGAAATCACCGACGAGCACGACCCGGTCCTACCCGAGTATGCGCCGCTGCCCGATGACGGCCAGTGGGTGATGCAAGGGTCCGTGCACATCGACGAGGTCGAACGTGCTCTTGACGTAGACCTGCCCGAGGGTGAATACGAAACGGTCGCGGGCCTCGTGGTGGGTCGCCTCGGTACGCTCCCGCGCGTCGGTGAGCGTGTCGTCATCGACGTACCCCAGGGCCCGCGTGTACTGGCCGTGGATGAGGACGCCCCGCCATCCCGCCTCGACATCGAAGTTCTTGCTGTGGAACGGCACGTGCCGTCCCTGCTCAGGTTGACCCTGCTCGAACCAGAATCAGCCCCGCACGACACCGAGGAAGAAGGGAGCGACCGATGAATCCCTTCGCCACGACTATCGCGACAATCGTCATCATCGCCCTGTCAGCGTTCTTCGTCGCCGCCGAGTTCTCCCTCATCAACGCGCGCACCCACCGCCTTGAAGACAACCCGTCAGCGTCCGCGCGTGCCGCGCTTCGCAGCTCGGGCGAAATCACGATGCTCCTCGCAGCGTCACAGCTTGGGATCACCGTGTGCACCCTCGCATTGGGTGCCATCACCAAACCTGCCGTGCACCACGCCCTGCTGGGACCCCTGGAGATGGTCGGCCTGGGTGAGACGGCTGCCGACGTCGCCGCGTTCGTCCTCGCGCTCATCATCGTCACGTTCCTGCACCTCGTCATCGGGGAAATGGCGCCCAAGTCATGGGCGATCGCACACCCCGAAAAGTCCGCGATCATGCTGGCGCTGCCGATGCGCGCTTTCATGCGTGTCACACGTCCGATCCTTGCGGCGTTGAACCGTGCCGCGAACTGGCTCGTGCGCCGCTCCGGTGTCGAACCGGTCGAGGAAGTCAGCGAATCGCAAGACTCGACGTCATTGCGCCAGCTCGTCGAGCACTCAGCGAGCGTCGGAGCGCTCGACCTCGCCTACCGCACCTCACTGACAAGCGCAATCGACCTTGAACGCCTGACGATCGCAGACCTGCTTGACGGGCGTGGCGCCCCTACGGCGGCTCCCGCCACGGCAACCGTCGGTGATGTTCAGGCTGCCGTGATGCGCAAGGGGCACACGCGCGTGTTGCTGATGGAGCCCGCCGGCGCTGGTTCCGGCGTACGGGGCATCGTGCACGTGCGAGACACGCTGATGCTCCCCGCGGCGACACCTGCGGACACCGTGGCCCGTCCCGTCCTCGAACTGCCCCGCGACACGGCCCTGCATGAAGCGCTTCGGCTGATGCGTGAAGGCAGCCACCAGCTCGCCGTCGTCACCGACAACGGCGCTTTCAGTGGCGTCGTCACCCTGGGCGACATCCTGCCCAAACTGCTGCCCCGCGCAGACGCGGTGACAGACGGCGCGGCGTGACGCTGGCCTCACCGAGCTATTTGCCTGCTTGGTTCACTTCGGATGCAAACCTGGAGCCGTCATCGACGCTCCGCGAAGGGCCTGATCCTCACACCGCGCGCGGAGAGGTCAACATTCCCCGGGGCCGACGTCGTCATCGAGCCCGGGGGCGACGGTTCGCTCGAGCGTCTGCGAAACGAGAGCCACCGCGGCTGGCTGCAGGAGGCTGCGCAGCGAGGTGCCATCGTCGCGAGTGTTTGCACGGTCGCTCGCCTCCTTGCCGCCGCGGGGTTGCTGCACCAGCGCCCGTTCACGACCTACCACGACACGTTCGACAGCGTCGCGGCCCTCGACCCCAAGGCCCAACCATGCCCGGGTCAGCGATGGATCGACGACGGGCAGGTCATCACGGACGCAGGCGTCTCCGCCGGCATCGACATGGCCCTGCATCTCGTCGGACGCCCCGCCACCCCTGAGCGCGCACGCGAGGTCCAAGATGGGATCGAGTACCGCCCGGCGCCCCCGACGTGGGCGTCCCGATCATGACCACGCTGTGCCCCGCCGACACGGGGACGAGCACGTCGCACACCTCGTTGGCGTGGCGCGGACGTGTGATCGAACGCGTAGCATCCATCTGAACGACAACCATTCCAGGAGACCGCCATGAACGCACCCCGTCCCCCTGTCCCACCCTTCACAGCCGAGACAGCGGCCGCAAAGGTGCAAGCTGCCGAGGACGTGTGGAACACGCGAGACCCCGAACGCGTCGCCGGCGCCTATACGCCGGACACCGTGTGGCGAAACCGCGGCGAGAGCATCGTCGGGCGTGACGCCGTCATCGAGTTCCTCACTCGCAAGTGGGCGCGCGAACACGAATACCGGTTGCGCAAGAACCTGTGGGCGTTCACCGACGACCGCATCGCCGTGCGTTTCCAGTACGAGTGGCATGACGATGACGGTCAGTGGTGGCGTTCCTACGGCAACGAGCTGTGGCACTTCGATGCCGACGGTTACATGAGCCGTCGCGAGGCGAGCATCAACGATGTTGCCATCACCGAGGCCGAACGACGCGTACGGCCCGGACGAGGCGAACTTCCACCCTCCTGAACCCGCGCGCTGGCAGCGGTGCCGGCGTTCGAGTCACACCCGGCGCTGCAAGCGTCGATCAGAGGGGCGCACGCGCGATGGAGGTGACGCCTCCAGCGTTGTCGCTACGACCTCGCGAGCGTCGTCCGGGCCGCCACTCGGGACGACTCGACCCCCAGAAGCTCCCGAACCGGATCCAGCGACCCGGGCACACTGCGGTAGTAGACCCACGTGCTGCGACGTTCTGAGGTGACGAGCCCCGCGTCGCGCAGCTTGCGCAGGTGATGCGAGATCGTCGCCTGCGACAATTCCAGGTCCGGCAGGTCGCAGACACAGATCTCCCCCGGCGCCGCCGCGACGATCGCGTCGAACAGGCGTAGACGCGCCGAATCGCCGAGCGCCTTGAACACGGCAGCAGCGCGCGCAACATCTTCGTCGTTCGCCACGACTCGAGGCGCACCATCCCGCGACGTCGCCTCACCCCGCCGCTCACACCCGTCGATCGTCACTCAACTATTTTGACACATGTCGAATCACGCCTCACGATGGCACCGTATTCACCGATGACGAAACAAGGCGGCCGACCGTGAACTCCCCTGCATCGCCCCGCGCGAGACTGTCGACGCTCGACCGCTTCCTGCCCGTGTGGATCATCGCCGCCATGGTGACAGGCCTCCTGTTGGGACGCCTCGTGCCCAGCCTCGACGACGCCTTGTCAGCCGTCGAGATCCAGGGGGTCTCGCTGCCCATTGCCATCGGGTTGCTCATCATGATGTACCCGGTGCTCGCCAAGGTGCGTTACGACAAGCTCGACGCCGTCACGTCCGACCGGCGGCTACTCGGCGCGTCGCTCGCACTCAACTGGATCGTCGGGCCGTTGCTCATGTTCGCCCTCGCGTGGATCTTCCTGCCGGATCTGCCGACCTACCGCACCGGCCTCATCATCGTCGGCCTCGCGCGCTGCATCGCCATGGTCATCATCTGGAACGACCTCGCCTGCGGCGACCGCGACGCGGCTGCGGTGCTCGTCGCGCTCAACGCGCTGTTCCAGATCGTCGCGTTCGCCGCGCTCGGCTGGTTCTACCTCAGCGTCCTGCCCGGCTGGCTCGGCCTCGACCAATCACATCTCGACGTCTCCCCCTGGCACATCGCCGCGTCGGTTCTCGTCTTCCTCGGCCTCCCGCTGCTCGCGGGTTACCTCAGTCGCCGCATCGGCGAGAGGCGTTGGGGCCGTAAGGCGTACGAGTCGCGTTTTCTGCCCCGCATCGGGCCGTGGGCGCTCTACGGCCTATTGTTCACCATCGTCGTCCTGTTTGCGTTGCAGGGCGCACAGATCACGTCGCACCCCCTCGACGTCGCCCGCATCGCGCTGCCCCTGCTCGCCTACTTCGCGCTCATGTGGGGCGGCGGCTACCTGCTCGGCCGGGCCCTGGGCATGGGCTACGAACGGACGACGACTCTCGCCTTCACCGCTGCCGGCAACAACTTCGAGCTCGCCATCGCCGTCGCCATCGCGACGTTCGGCGTCACCTCCGGCCAGGCACTCGCCGGGGTCGTCGGCCCGCTCATCGAGGTCCCCGTTCTCGTCGCTCTGGTCTACGTCAGCCTGGCCCTGCGCGATCGCTTCCCCCAACCCATGCTCGGGGCCGGCCACGATGCCCCGCGCTGACCGTCCCACCTCCTCGCCCGATGGCGCAGCTGACGCGGATCGTCGACCGCGCGTCCTCTTCGTCTGCGTCAAGAACGCTGGCAAGTCGCAGATGGCGGCCGCGCTCACGCGCCATTTCGCTCGCGAGCGCCTCGATGTCCACTCCGCCGGCACTCAGCCCGGCAGGGCCGTGAACGCGGAGTCGGCGACCGCCGTCGCCACCCTCGGCGCAACCTTCGACGGCGAACATCCCAAGGCCATCGACCCCGCCGTGCTGCGTACTGCCGACCGCGTCATCATCGTCGGCTCTGCTGCACGGCTCGAACCGATCGACGGCATGCTCGCAACGATCGAGACGTGGCACACCGATGAGCCGTCGACGCGCGGCATCGAGGGCACCGAGCGCATGCAGCTCATCCGCGACGACATCGCCGAGCGCTGTCGCACGCTCGTCAGCGAGATGCTCCACCGAACTCAGGGGTGAACAGAACTACCTCCCTTGGGCGCAAGATGGCCTTGTCGACGCCCCGCCCGTTGATCCGTCGCACCTCGCGCCCTCGGGCCCGCCATGACGCTGGGCGACGACGCACAGGACGGACGCTTCTTCGTCTGTGTTGTCGTCGTCCGGAGTGGTTACTGCCAACAGCACGCGTACCGCGCTCGCCACGAGCTGGGTGCGTCAGCGACGCGGGTCGATCATCGTCACGCCGGAGAGCGGCGAAGCGTCGAACGACGGCAGCATCGCCGCGCCGTCGTCGAGGCTGACGGTGCGGGCGATGAGTCGCCCGGGATCTAGTCGGCCGTCGTCCACGAGCGCCAGCATCGCCGGATAGTCGGCGGCGGCCATGCCATGGCTGCCGAACACGTCGAGCTCCCAACCGATGACGCGCGCCATCGGCACGCGCGGATGCCCGCCCACCGGCGGCAACAACCCCACCTGCACGTGCCGCCCACGACGCCGCAGCGCATGAATCGCGTCAGAACACGTCGATTCGCTGCCCACCGCGTCGACGGCGACGTGCGCTCCGCCACCCGTGATCTCGTGGACGCGGGCCGCCACGTCGACAGGCTCGTTGGTCTCAGCGACCCCGGCGCCCCTGGCCAGGACGACGGCGTCCGCGCCCTCGCGCGTCGCGAGCGCCAGCGCGTCGGCGTTGCGGTCCACGGCGACGACACGCGCCCCGAGCGACTTCGCGATCATGACGGCGCTGAGGCCGACTCCCCCGGCGCCGACGACGCACACCCATTCACCCGGCTGCACATCAGCACGAGCCGTCAGAGCTCGAAAGGCCGTCGCGAACCGGCACCCGAGGCTCGCGGCGGCCGCGAAGCTCACAGCGTCGGGGATGGCGACGAGGTTCGTGTCCGCGCGTCGCGCGACGACGTATTGCGCGAACGATCCCCAGTGCGTGAACCCCGGCTGATCCTGGGTCGGACAGACCTGCGCGTCACCGGTGCGACACCACTCGCAGGCGCCGCAGCCCTCGACGAACGGCATCGTCACCCGCTGCCCGACCCGCCAGTTCACGACGTCCGAACCGACCTCAGTGATCACCCCGGCGAACTCGTGACCGGGCACGTGCGGCAGCTCGACGTCATCATGACCGGCCCACGCGTGCCAGTCGCTGCGGCACAACCCCGTCGCGCGCACCTCGACGAGGACGGCGTCGTCAGGCAGGGCGGGCACCTCGACCTCCTCGACGCCGACGGACCCCGCGATCTCTTGCATTACCCCTGCGCGCATCGTCATCCCGCCACTGTGGCAGATCGCGAGAACACGTGCTCTACGGAAGCCACCCGATCTCGAGGGGTGTTCAGCGGCCGCCGGTCGTATCGACGTCACCGAACCCCGGCGGCAACCCCGCGATCCCGACCAGCAACTGCGGGTCGATGCTCTCGCCGCGCCGGACGACCGTCAGCGTGCCGCGCGGTTCTAGGACGGCGAGGGCGACGTCGTCGAGGTGCCGCACTCCCCCGCCTCGCAACCGTTCGTGCAACCGCTCGGCGGTGAGGCCGACGTGGCGCAGGGCGTCCGGGCGTGCCCGCCCGTCGATCATGACGGCCCACGCCCGGGCGCGACCAGCGGCGCGGTGGCTGCGCATCGACATCACCGCGTGCAGCCGTCCGAAACCAAACTCCAGGACGAACAGGGTGGCCATCGCGACGAGCGCACCGCACAACGTCGGCGAGTTGCCCAGCATCGCGCGGGCGCACAGCGCCCCGAGGACGGTGAACACGGCGACGGACATCGTCGAACCGGCCGCCAGATACCGTACGCCCCAGAAATGCAGGATCGCGACGAAGACGGCGTACAGCACCACTGTCGCGACCACGACGCCGACGACGCCACCGGCGCTGATGCCGATGTGCGGCCAGATGTTCACACCGTCCTCTTTCGCTCCTGTCCCCCGGCGACCAGTGTCTCCTACCCCCTCACACCGTTCCGAGCCGGCCCCGGCGCGCGCAGCTGCACGAGTTCTGCGCATCTGCACGAGGAATATCGCGCACATTCCTCGTGCAGATGCTCAAAAGTCGTGCAACGTCGCGGCCGTGCGCTGCGCGCCCTCCACCACCTGCCGCGCGGGCGTCAGCCGACACAGCGACGCCACAGGTCGGCGACAGCGGAACCCACGGTGCGTCACCTTCACTGGGTCTCAACACGTCGACGCGCCGCCGTCGCCGTCGCCCTCGCGCCAACACATCGCGACGCCAGGGACGCACACCATCGCAAGCCCGAGCACTCGCCCCAAGGAGCATCCCATGCGCAGCCCCGCCCTCGTCGCCCTCACCGCAGCATGCTCGGCCGCCATCGCCGCCCCCTTGGCGATCGGCGTGCACGACGGTTCCCTCAGCGCGTTCGACGCCGGCTCCGTCACCCGTCAGCTGCGCAGTCAGCTCGACGCCGCCAGCGGTCGCAGCACCACCGATTCGGGCAGCTCATCCACTGACACGGATCAGGGCGGCGCCTCGACGCCGCAAACAGCACCCGACGGCTCGAGCACATCGCCGTCGAACGGCGGCGCGCAAGCCAGTGGCGCGTCATCCAGCGGAACGACGACGCGCGCCACCGCCGCTCAGAGCAAGGGCGTCGTCATGATCGACGTGGCCACCCCGAGCGGTGAGGCTGCGGGCTCGGGCATGGTGCTCACGGCCGATGGCACCGTCCTGACGAACTACCACGTCGTCTCAGGCTCGACGCAGATCCGCGTCACCGTCCCGAACGGCGGGTCATACACGGCGAGCGTCGTCGGGCACGACGAATCCCACGACGTCGCCGTGCTCAAGCTCAGCGGTGCGAAGAACCTCGATACCGTCACTCTGGACACCGACGGAGTCAGGACGGCCGAAGAGGTTCTCGCCGTCGGCCAAGGCGGCGGCGAGGGCGTGCTCTACGCCGCCTCCGGCATCGTGACGGCGACGGGGCGCTCGATCACCGCCTCCGAACAGGGGTCATTGTCGTCCGGTGAGAACCTGACGAACCTCGTGCAGACGGACGCGCCCATCGTCGGCGGCTACTCCGGCGGGCCTCTGTTCGACGCCGCGGGCAAGGTCGTCGGAATCGACACCGCCGCATCCGCGACGAACTCGCTCACCGGCTATCAGCGCAGCAACGCCGAGGGGTACGCCATCCCGATCACGCAGGCCAAGTCGATCGCCGACGACATCCTCGCCGGCCGCAAGACGACGACGAATCACATCGGCGCGAAGGCCGCCCTCGGCGTGGCCGTCGTCCCGAGCTCGTCGTTGCGGGGCGCCAGCGACACCGGCGTCGTCGTGCAGCAGGTGCTGAACGGCTCGGCTGTCGCAAGCACGGGGATGACGGCGGGTGACACGATCACCGCCCTTGACGGCAAGGCCGTCACCTCGACCGATTCCCTCAGCTCGCTCATGGGCACCCGCTACCCGGGCTCGACGATAAAGGTGACGTGGAGCGACACCTCCGGCGCGTCGCACACGGCGTCCGTCACGCTGCAGAAGTCGACCGCGAACTGACGCGTCGCGGGTCTCGAGGTGGCCTTGCGCCATCTCGAGACCCGCGTGCCCGGCAACGGGACGCAGGAGAGAAACTCGCCCCTTGCATCCCGATCCAGCCGGGCCGGGCGCCATCGTCAGCAGCTCGTCAGGACGCAAGATCCTCGGCGTATGCCCGACCGGCGGCGATCATGTCCTCACGGGACACGACCTTGACGCGCTCGCGGCCGGCGCTCTCGCCGAGGGCGATCTCGTGGGCGTCGAGACGCTCCCAGTGATCCCAGAGCGTGATCTCGACACCTGAATCAAGCAGGTGACGCAGCAGCGCGTCAGGGTCGCCGCCACTGGGCGCGGGCAGCGAGTCGAGGTCCTCGAGCAGGCACGCGATGGTCTCCGACGCATCCGACTTCGTGTGCCCGATGAGCCCGACGGGGCCGCGCTTGATCCACCCCGTCACGTACGTCGCCGGCATCGCCTCGCCGCTGACGTCCGTCACGCGACCCGCCTCGTTGGGCACGACGCCCGCGGCGTCGTCGAAGGGCAGGTCGCGCAGCGGCGAACTGTAGTACCCGACGGCGCGGTAGACGGCCTGCACGTCCCAGTCGCGGAACTCGCCCGTGCCGTGCGTCGTCGCGTCGCCGTTGAATTCCTGGTGCTCGGTGCGCAGGCCGACGACGCGGCCGTCCTCGCCGAGGATCTCGACAGGCGCCTCGCACAGGTGCAGGTGGATCTGGTGCGGCGCGCCGCTCGGCTCGTTCTCGAGGTACTTGAGCAGCGTGTTGACGACGAGCTTCGTCGACTTGCTCGCGTTGATCGCGGCCTGGCCGGCCTCGTCGATCTCGAAGCCCTCCTCGTGCACGATGACATCGATGCTCGGGCTGTGCGACAGCTCGCGGAACTCCATCGGTGAGAACTTCAGCTGCGCCGGGCCGCGGCGCGCGAAGACGTGCACCTCCGTCGCCTGGTTCGCCTTCAACCCGTCGTAGACGTTCTGCGGGATCTCGGTCGTCAGCTGCTCGTCGGCGGGCTTGGCGAGCATGCGCGCGACGTCGAGGGCGACGTTGCCGGCGCCGAGGACGGCGACCTTGCGCGCCGTCAGCGGCCATTCGCGCGGCACGTCGGGGTGGCCGTCGTACCAAGAGACGAAGTCTGCGGCGCCGAAGCTACCGTCGAGGTCGATGCCGGGGATGTCCAGCGGTCGGTCGCTCGAGGCGCCCGTGGAGAAGATGACGGCGTCGTAGTGCTCCTGCAGCTGTTCGAGGTCGAGGTCGGTGCCGTAGTCGACGTTGCCGATGAAGCGGATGCGATCTCCCGACAGCACGCGACGCAGCGCCTTGATGATCTCCTTGATGCGCGGGTGGTCGGGCGCCACGCCATAGCGCACGAGGCCGTACGGTGCGGGCAGCCGGTCGAACAGGTCGACGCGCGCGCCCTCGTGCTGCTTCGTCAGGATGTCCGAGGCGTAGATGCCGGCCGGGCCGGCTCCGATTACGGCGACGCGAAGGTCTCGCATGCAATCCCCTTCTGCAGGTGGCACGGCGTCGGCCGTGCGGTGGTGGCGTCGTCGGGCAGGGTGATGTCCGGCAGGCGTCATGAACGAGTTGTTAGCGTAAACATAACCAGACATTACTTGTCGAACGGTTCGTCGACGCTTCTCATGCCATGTTAGGTCTGCCTAACGTCCAGCACCAATCCCCCACGACGCGAACGGCGCTCGCCTCTCGCGAGACGAACGCCGGTCTGCGGCGGGATGCCGTCAGGCGTCGGCGGGCGAGGGCTTGCGCCCACGATGTGGCAGGAACGTGCCGTCCTGCAGGCTCGACTCGATCTCTTCGAGGCTGCGACCCTTCGTCTCAGGAACGAAGAAGTACACCGTCACCCAGGCGATGACGTTGATGACGGCGTAGAAGATCATCGCGCCCGGCAGCGACAGCCAGTCGATGAGCGTGAGGGCGGTCAGCGTGATGAGCAGGTTCGAACCCCACAGCGCGGCCGCGTGCAGCGCCGTCGCCGCCGAACGCACCTTGAGCGGGTACAGCTCCGAACCCATGAGCCACCCGACGACCTGGATGCCGCCGGCCTGGAAGAACATGAAGGACAGGATGAGCGCGAGCGCGACGCCCGCAGGCGGGTCGGCGTTCGTCACCCAGAACGCGATGCCGAACGCGGCGATAGACACTGCGGCTCCGGGCAGCATGACGAGCATGAGACGGCGACGCCCGATGCGGTCGACGACGAACTTACCGAGCGTCGTCATGACGAGATAGACGACGCCGACGCCGACGTTGCCCGCCTGCGCCATGTCGTCGGAGAAGCCAACGTTGTTCTTCAGGATCGTCGGCGTGTAGTAGATCATCATCTCCAAGCCGGTGATCTGCGTGAAGATCGCGACCATGATGCCGGCGAACAGTGCCGGGCGAATCCACTTCTCGCTGAACAGGGTTCGCCACTCCCCCTCACCGGAGGCCTGCTGCTCCTCGCGGTAGGTGCGCTTGATCTCGGCGATCTCCGCGTCGACCGCGCGCGTGCTCGGACGCACCCAGCGCAGCACCCGACGAGCAGGGTTGACGAACCCCTGCTGCACCAGCCAGCGTGGACTCTCCGGCAACGGCTTCATCCCGATGAGCAGCACGAGCGCCGGCACGACAGCGGCGGCGATGCGGACGCGCCAGCTGATCGCGGAGTCGCCGAAGTAGTTGACGAGGCTCGCGGTGAGGATGCCGACGCCGATCGCGACGTTGAAGAACGTCACATAGCTGCCGCGCTTCGCGGGCGGTGCGAGCTCCGAGATGTACGTCGGGATCGCCATCGTCGAGCCACCCACGGCGAGGCCGAGGAAGACGCGCGCGAGCGACAGCGTCCACCAGTCGTTCGCGGCGCCGCTGAGCAGGACGCCGATCGCGAACACGGCCGCGATGCCGATGATCGCCTTGCGCCGCCCGACCCTCTTGACGATGACGCTCGTGCCCAGCGCACCGAGCACCGCGCCGAGCAGGATCGATGAGGTGATGATCTCCGTGATGTTGTGCGCCGCCGAGCCGAAGCGCTCCTCGTTGATGTGGAACTCTTCGGTGACGTGCAGCATCGCACCCGAGATCACGCCGGTGTCGTAGCCGTATAGCAGCCCGCCGAACGCGGCGATGAACGACACGTGCAGCACATGTCGACGCGCCAGACGCTCCGCTTCAACGGGGCTGACGTCGTCGTCGCGGGCTGCGTCGGGGATGCCGCCGAGGCGACGCTCGGCGTCGGTCAACTCGTTCGGGGCGATCTCGGCACCCGGTGCGTCGAACATCCGCCATCCATTCTCGAGGCCTGCCCAGCGACGCGGCAGGAGGAACCAGGGGTCGAGAGTGAACCTATCCAACGCGCGTTCGGGCTGCGAAACCGGCGGGCGCGGCACCCGCGACCCGGCCACGGCCCCCACCTGCAGCGCTGATGCAGGCCAGCGGGCCGCTGACGTACCGTAGGCGCATGTCAGTCTCGAACCAGTCCCGCGCGGTCGATCTGCGCGTCACCGGCACCGTTCAGGGCGTCAGCTACCGTGCCGCGTGCGCCGAGCAGGCGCGCACGCTGGGGCTCGTCGGCTACGTCGAGAACCTCGATGACGCCGCGGTGCACGTCGTCGCCGAGGGTACGCCGGACGCCGTCGAATCGCTCGTGGACTGGTGTCACGACGGCCCCGACGCGGCGTCCGTCGACGACGTCGAGGTGCGAGACGTCGCCCCCGAGGGTTACGACGACTTCACCGTCCGCCGCTGAGCGCGTGCACTGCCACTATTTCGACGTCGGTGCGTGCCGCTCGTGCACGAACCTGGCCGTGCCGTACGACGAGCAACTCATGCGCAAGCAGACGTCCGTCGAGCACACCCTCGCCGCACGAGTGGCGCCCGAGGCGTGGCTCTCCCCCGCCGCATCGCGCCCGGCCGCGTTTCGCAACAAGGTGAAGCTCGCCGTCGGCGGCCACGTCGACGCTCCGACGCTCGGGCTCGCACTGCCCGGGCGCCCTGCCGTCGACCTGCGCGAGTGCCCCATCCAGGAACGGCCGATCTGGGACGTCGTGCCCGACCTCGCCGGGTTCATCACCTACGCACGTCTCATGCCCTATGACGTCGACGCGCGCACGGGCGAGCTCAAGTTCGTCATCGTCACCACCAACACTGACGGCGAGTTGCTCGTCCGCTTCGTCGTGCGCACCAATGACGGAGTTGACCGACTCAGCGCCGCCCTGCCCGCCCTGACGGACCGCCTGCCGCAGATCGTCGCCGTCTCTGCGAACATCCATCCGGAGCACAAGGCCGTCGTCGAGGGGGATGTCGAGATCGCCCTGACGCCCACGCAGACGCTGCGTGCGGCCGTCGGCGACGTGACGCTGTACCTGCAGCACCGCAGCTTCTTCCAGACGAACACCGATGTCGCCGCGGCGTTGTACCGCCAGGCGCGCGCGTGGGCCGACGACGTCGACGCTCGTCAGGTGCTCGACCTGTACTGCGGCGTCGGCGGCTTCGCCCTCCATCTTGCGGACGGCACCCGCCGCGTCCACGGCGTCGAGATCGAACCGAGCGCCATCGACAGCGCCCGTCGCAGCGCCACCGAAGCCGGGTCGGACGCGACGGTGACGTTCGACGTCGGCGACGCGAGCACCCTCGTCATGCCCGAGCACGACGTTCCGGATCTCGTCGTCGTCAACCCGCCGCGACGCGGCATCGAAGCGCTCGCCGACGCGCTCGAGCGCAGCTGCGTCGCGCACGTCATCTACTCGAGCTGCAACCCGACGAGCCTCGCCGCCGATCTCGCCGCGATGCCGAGCTTCGACGTGCGGGCCGCGCGACTGTTCGACATGTTTCCGCACACCAACCACGCCGAGGTCGCGGCGCTCCTGTCACGCCGGCCCGCGTGAGTTGAGTCACGGCCCGAACTCGTAGTCGACCGGAGCCCGAGAGCGCCCCCGCCCGCAGACGGCATCGATTTCGTCACAAAATCCGGTGTGGGGCACCCCACCTCATAGGTTGTCTGATCTTCACCCTAGGGTGAACGGCGTCACAGTTCAGCCGCAAGATCGGAAGCCATCCGTGTCGGATCAGTACGACCACGACGTATCGTCGTCGCCCACGCCACCACCGCGCAGTTCCGCCGAGGGCGCGCCGCCGGAGGTCTCCACGGCCGCGACATCCCCCAAGAAGGATCGCAGCCACTACCTCTACATCGGCGTCATCGT
Source organism: Dermacoccus sp. Ellin185 (assembly GCF_000152185.1). Taxonomy (NCBI): domain Bacteria; kingdom Bacillati; phylum Actinomycetota; class Actinomycetes; order Micrococcales; family Dermacoccaceae; genus Dermacoccus; species Dermacoccus sp. Ellin185. Next base: position 16,287 of record NZ_AEIQ01000046.1, read on the forward strand.
CGCCGTCATCGCCGGCATCGTCTTCGGTCTCGTCGCGCCGGATGCGGCGAAGGCCTGGAAGCCGCTCGGTGAGATGTTCGTCAGCCTCATCAAGATGATGATCACGCCGGTCATCTTCTGCACGATCGTGCTGGGCATCGGCTCCGTCCGCAAGGCCGCGACGGTCGGGCGCGCAGGAGGCATGGCGCTCGCCTACTTCCTCACCATGTCGACGTTCGCGCTTGCGATCGGTCTCGTCGTCGGCAACATCATCCAGCCGGGCCACGGGCTGACGGTCAAGCACGGATCGGCCGACAAGTACGTCAAGACGGCCGAGAAGTCGGGCGGGTTCATCGACTTCCTCAAGAGCATCATCCCCGACACGTTCTTCTCCGCGTTCACCTCCGGCAGCGTCCTGCAGGTGCTGTTCATCGCACTGCTCGTCGGCTTCGCCATCCAGCGCATCGGCGACTCCGCCGAACCCGCGCTGCGTGCGATCGCCACGATGCAGAAGATCGTGTTCCGCGTGCTGTCGATGGTGCTGTGGCTCGCCCCGATCGGCGCGTTCGGTGCGATGGCGGCCGTCGTCGGTGAATCCGGCGCCAAGGCCGTCGGTGAGATGGCGAAACTGATGGCGGGCTTCTACGTCACGTGCGCGCTGTTCATCTTCGTCATTCTCGGCGCGCTGCTGTGGGTCGTCGCGCGCGTCAACATCTGGAAGCTGTTCAAGTACCTCGGCCGCGAGTTCCTCCTCATCCTCGCGACATCGTCGTCGGAGTCGGCGCTGCCGAACCTCATGGCAAAGATGGAGCACGCCGGCATCAACCGCTCCACCGTCGGCATCGTCGTGCCGACGGGGTACTCGTTCAACCTCGACGGCACCGCGATCTACCTGACGATGAGTTCGCTCTTCATCGCCGACGCGATGAACATGCCCATGTCGATCGGGGAACAGATCGGCCTGCTCGTCTTCATGATCGTCGCCTCCAAGGGTGCGGCCGGCGTCACCGGCGCCGGTCTCGCCACCCTCGCCGGCGGCCTCAGCAGCCACAAGCCCGAGCTCGTCGACGGCGTCGGCCTCATCGTCGGCATCGACCGCTTCATGTCAGAGGCCCGCGCACTGACGAACTTCGCGGGCAACTCGGTCGCGACCGTCCTGATCGGCACGTGGACGAAGACCATCGACCGCGAGCGCCTCGGTGACGTGCTCGGCGGGCGCGACCCGTTCGACTACTCCTCGATGGAGGACGATCCGCACTCCTCCGGCGTGCGCGGCGCGTCGCCCGTCGCGCAGCACTGACGGTTTCGAGCGTCACGACGCATGACGAGCGGGTCCCCACCTCGAGGTGGGGACCCGCTCGTCATGTCAGTCACGCTGCCGCGGCGACGCGCCGTCGCGCAGCCGGTTTCAGTCAGCGCGGCACCCGCGCGAACCGCTCTCGGTCGCGACGCCTCAGTCCTCGCTGACGGTGACGGTGACGTCGATGTTGCCGCGCGTCGCGTTGGAGTAGGGGCACACCTGGTGCGCCTTGTCGGCGAGCGCCTGCGCCTCGTCATGCGGCAGGTCGGGGATGACGACCTCGAGTTCGACGGCGAGGCCGAAGCCCTCACCGGCCTTGCCGATGGAGACGCGCGCGCCGACGCTCGACTCCCCCAGGTCGGCGCCCGCGCCGCGGGCCACCATCTGCAGTGCCGAGTGGAAGCACGCGGCGTATCCGGCGGCGAAGAGCTGCTCGGGGTTCGCGCCGTCACCCGAACCGCCCATGGCCTGCGGGACGGCGAGGTCGAGGTCGACGCGGCCGTCGCTGGAGTGGACGTGGCCGTTGCGGCCGGCGCCGGTGGCGAGTGCTTCTGCGGTGTAGATCGGTTCCATGCTCGGTGCAACCACGCGAGCCCGCCGGCCATTCCATGACGGCGCCGCCGTCGGTGCTGCCATCAGCGCCACCGTCATGGATCGACGACGGCATCCACCCCAACGCAGCGTTATGCAACCTTGATGCGAAAGGCGTGTGTCACGTCATACCGATGAAACATCTTGCTCATAGGCTCCCCTCGACGCGTGACCACGATCAGGAAGGCAGCGCATGTCGACACCCGCAGCGCCGGTTCATGACGAACCGGCCGGCGAGCACCTCTCCCGGGGGCTCTCCAACCGCCACCTCCAGCTCATCGCCATCGGCGGAACGATCGGCACGGGCCTGTTCATGGGTTCGGGCAAGACGATCAGCGTCGCCGGCCCGTCCGTCATCCTCGTGTACGCGATCATCGGGTTCTTCCTGTACTTCGTGCTGCGCGCCATGGGTGAGTTGCTGCTGAGCAACCTCAACTACAAGTCGTTCGCCGACTTCGCGGGCGACATCCTCGGCCCGTGGGCCTCGTACTTCGTCGGCTGGACGTACTGGTTCTGTTGGATCGCGACGGCGATCGCCGACACGACCGCCATCGCCAAGTACATCCAGTACTGGTGGCCCGACACCCCGTCGTGGATCCCCGCCGTCGGGCTCGTCGCGCTGCTGTTCCTGCTCAACCTGCCGAGCGTCAAGGCGTTCGGCGAGCTCGAGTTCTGGTTTGCGCTCATCAAGGTCCTCGCGATCATCACGCTCATCGTCGTCGGCCTCTACATGATCTTCACAGGCAGCTCGCACGGCGGGCAGAAGTCGTCGTTCTCGAACCTGTGGTCGCACGGCGGCATCTTCCCCATGGGGTTCATGGGCTTCGCCGCGGGCTTCCAGATCGCCGTGTTCGCGTTCGTCGGCGTCGAGCTCGTCGGCACCGCCGCTGCTGAGACGAAGGACCCGGAGAAGAACCTGCCGCGCGCCGTCAACTCGGTGCCGATCCGCATGCTGCTGTTCTACGTCGGCGCGCTCGTCATCCTCATGTCGGTGCGTCCGTGGACGGAGTTCAAGGCCGGCGAGTCGCCGTTCGTCAAGATGTTCGCCCTCGCCGGGCTCGCCGCGGCAGCCGGTGTCGTCAACTTCGTCGTCATGACGTCGGCCGCCTCGTCCGCGAACTCGGGCATCTACTCGACCTCACGCATGGTCTACGGCCTCGCCGAGGAGAACGACGCGCCGCGTGTGTTCTCGCGCCTGTCACGCAACCGCGTGCCGGTGGCTTCCCTCGCCTTGTCGTGCGGGTTGCTGCTGCTCATCGGCCTGCCGCTGCTCGGCGCGAGCGGCAGCGTCGCCGACGCGTTCGACAAGATCACGACGGTCTCCGCGATCTGCTTCATGTTCGTGTGGACGATCATCCTCATCAGCTACGTCGTCTACCGCCGTCGCCGCCCGCACCTGCACGAGGCGAGCACCTTCAAGATGCCCGGTGGCGTCGTCATGTGCTACGCGACGATGGCGTTCTTCGTCTTCGTGCTGTGGACGCTGTGGATCAAGGACGACACCCGTCAGGCGTTGCTGTGGACGCCGCTGTGGTTCGTCATCCTGCTCGCCGCGTACTTCCTCATCGTGCGTCGTCGCCCGGCGCACGAGCAGCTGCGTGCCGAGCACGCCGCGAAGGTGGAGCGCGAGAACGCCGAGATCACGCGTCGTAGCTGACCCGGCTCGCCCACGACGACGGGGTGTCGTCCGCTCAGGCGGACGACACCCCGTCGTCATGTCGACACGCGGCTGTGAGTCTCGTGCAGTCGCAGTCGGCTCATCCCCAGGTGTGACGGCTGTGGATGACGAACGCGGCGCCGCGAAGCCAGGCGTCAGGGTGGAGCCATGACTGCTGCGCACGAACCCATCACAGACCTCACCGAGCTCGTCGCGACGTGGACGACGCTGCTCGAGACAGCCCCGCCGCGCGGGCGCAACCTGTGGCTGATGTTCCTCGACCCGAGCGCCCGCCCGCTGCCGGCCCTCACGCAGATCGAGGGCCTCAGCCTCACCCCGGATGCCCGCTCGATCGACAGCCTCGGCGAGCTCGTGCGTCACCTCGTCGACGATGATCGCGTCCCCAGCGGCGCGGCACTGTGCCTCGAACGATCGGGCACGACCGGCGCGTCACCGTTCGAGGAGGGCTGGGCCGACGCCCTGACCCGTGAGCTCGGCGAGCACCTCGCGTGGCCCGTGCTCGTGCGCACACCCGGCGGCATCACACCCGTGCGGTTGTGGTCGAGCGCGGCCTGAGACGTGCGTCGTTCGTCGACACCGGATCGGCGCGGGCGCGGCCCGGACTCGATTCGCGGACGCCTACGCTGGAGACATGACGTCCAATCCTGCCGCCGTGACCACACGCATCGTCCCGCCCGCCGTGGCGCACGACCTCGTCCGCACAGTCTGTGACGCGCTCGGCAGCGACGAACGCGAAGCGCGCCTCGTCGCCGACCACCTCGTCGCCGCCAACCTCGCGGGGCACGACTCGCACGGTGTCGGCATGATCCCGACGTACGTCGGCTCGGCCGCCGCGGGTGGGCTCGTCGTCAACGCCGAACTGGAGACGGTGACGGACGCAGGCGCCGTCCTCGTCGTCGACGGTGTGCACGGCTTCGGTCAGGCGATGGCGTTCGAAGCGATGGCGGTCGGCATCGAACGGGCCCGCGAGTACGGTCTCGCGCTCGTGGGCCTGCGCAACTCCCACCACGTCGGCCGCATCGGTCACTGGGCCGAGCAGTGCGCGGCGGCGGGGCTCATCAGCATCCACTTCGTCAACGTCGGCGGCAGCCTCATGGTCGCGCCGTTCGGCGGCAGCGACGCCCGTTTCAGCACGAACCCGTTCTGCGTCGCCTTCCCGCGTGTCGGTGAACCGACCATCCTGCTCGACTTCGCGACGAGCGCCATCGCGTACGGCAAGGCGCGTGTCGCGCACAACAAGGGCGTCGAGGCACCCGAGGGCAGCCTCATCGACCACGAGGGGCGCCCGACGGACGACCCGTCGGTGCTGTTCGACGAACCGCACGGCGCGCTGCGTGCCATGGGTCTGCACAAGGGCGGGGGCCTGGCCATCATGTGCGAACTGCTCGGCGGCGCCCTCACAGGCGGGCTGACGACGCGTGAGGAGACGGCGCACGATGCGACGTCGATCTACAACTCGATGACGAGCATCCTCATCGACCCGAACGCACTCGGCTCACTCGACTCCGGCGCGGCCGATGCTTTCCTCGAATGGGTCAAGGCCTCCCCCGCGCCCGCCGGCGCCGAGCATGGGCCGCTGCTGCCCGGCGAGGTCGAACGCGCCACGCGCGCCACCCGCACCCGCGACGGTCTGCCTGTCGACGAGACGACGTGGCGCGGCATCGCGGACGCGGCGCGCGCCGCAGGCGTCCCCGACGACGACACCACCCTCGCCGCCTGGAACGCCTGCGCCGCCGCCTGAATGCGTCAGAGCTCCTGAGCGCGTCAGCCCGCCGTCACGCTGACGTCGTCGACGAGGAAGCTCGTCGCGAGGTCGGCGTCCTCGCTCTCACTGAAACGCAGCGTGACGCTGCGGCCCTTGTACGCCGACAGATCGACGGTGTGACGCACGTAGTCGCTGCTCGCATCGAGGTTCGAGGCTGACGCCACACGCTTCGTCGAGGTGCCGTCGACGACGTCAAGACTGAACGTGTCGTAGGCGCGCGAGCCGGTCTCGGCCGTCACGACACGGCTCCAGTACGTCAGCGTCGGGGTCTTCGCGTTCGCGGGGATCGTGACGCTCTGGCTGAGCGATTCGCTGACGCGTCGGCCGTTGCCGCCCAGCCACGCCTTCGCCGCGCCGCCGTGCGCGGCGTACGTCACATCGGTCGTGATGGCGCCCGTCGTGCCGCCCCAGCCGCGGGTGCCGGATTCGAAGTCACCGTTGACGAGAAGGTTCGTGTCCGGTGTAGGAGTCGGCGTCGGGTCGGTCGGCGGCTGCGCGGGCGTCGCGCCGAACAGGGTGCAGCCCTTGAGCCCGAGGTCGATGCGCCCGGCGGTGAAGCACGCGGTGAGCGGGTACGTCTGCTGACCGTAGCTCTGGCCCTGGTGGACGCTGACGTTGCCCGCCGCGTCGACCTCGCACGGATTGTCGAGTGTGCAGCGCTTGCCGTCGTCGTTGCCGGTGTTGTTGATGCCGATGACGGTGCCGCTCGTCGCATCGACGATCGGCGAGCCGGAGCTGCCGTGCGGCGTCTGGCACGTCGAGTAGCGGATCGAGTCGTTCATCGTGTAGCCGCCCTCCTTCAACTGGTACACGAAACCGTTGATCGCGCAGCCGTAGTGCTGCTTCCAGTAGCCCGACGGAATGTCGATGCTCGCCTCGTCGCTCGGGTGCGTGGCCGCGAGCGGGCGAGCGGTGACGTTCTTCGCCGCGAGCTGCGCGTACGTCGACGTGCTGCGGTACACGGCGACATCGGTGCCCGTCATCGTCGCGTACTGGAGGCGATCGAGTGTCAGCTTCGTCACGGTGTGCGCGTCGCTGCCGCCGAGCACGGTCGCCGAACGTGTCACGGCCTTGTCGTAGACGAACGTCGACGGCTCCGGCACCGTGCCGATGCAGTGCCCGTTCGTCAGGACGAGGGCCTTGTCGGTGTCGGCAGCGCCGGGGAAGCGCACGAGCGAACCCGAGCAGTTGTCGAGCGCGACGATCGCGTCGTACGTGGCGAACCGCGTCGCGGCGCTCGATGCGGGAGCCGAGGCGAGGGTGGCTGCGCCGAGGACGGCGCTGAGCGCGACCAACGGGATGCGGGTGCGAACGGCCATGGGGATCTCCTGGTGATGAGGCGGGCGCACCCGCGTCGACACGGCGTTGTCACACCGCAAGTCACACAGTAGAACGACAGGTCATGTCCAGGTGGCGTTGAGCTTCGGAGAATTCTCGCCATGCCCCTACCGGCACGGCATGAAAGGATCCAGCCATGAACTATGCGGAGAGCGTCGTCGATCTGGTCGGAAACACCCCTCTGGTCAAGCTGGGCACCGTCGCGCGTGAGGCGGGCGTGCGCGCGACCGTCCTCGCGAAGGTCGAGTACTTCAACCCCGGCGGCTCGGTCAAGGACCGCATCGCCCTCAAGATGATCGAGGCGGCCGAGGCCTCCGGCGAGCTGAAGCCCGGCGGCACCATCGTCGAGCCGACCTCGGGCAACACCGGCGTCGGTCTCGCGCTCGTCGCGCAGCGCAAGGGTTACCGCTGCATCTTCGTCTGCCCCGACAAGGTCGCCAAGGACAAGATGGACGTACTGCGCGCCTACGGCGCCCAGGTCGTCGTCACGCCGACGTCCGTCGCGCCCGACCACCCCGATTCGTACTACTCGGTCTCCGACCGCATCACGCAGGAGACACCCGGGGCGTGGAAGCCGAACCAGTTCTTCAACCAGCACGGCCCGCAGTCGCACTACGAGACGACCGGCCCGGAGATCTGGCGCGACACCGACGGGCGCGTCACGCACTTCGTCGCGGGCGCCGGCACGGGCGGCACCATCTCGGGCACCGGCCGCTACCTCAAAGAGGTCAGCGCCGAGCGCCCCGAGGCCGACGGTGGGCCCGTGCGCATCATCGGCGCCGACCCGGAGGGCTCGATCTACTCGGGCGGCACCGGGCGTCCCTACCTCGTCGAGGGCGTCGGTGAGGACATGTGGCCCGGCGCCTACGACCCGTCGGTGCCGGACGACGTCATCGCCGTCAACGACGCCGAGGCGTTCGCCATGACGCGTCAGCTCGCCGAGAAGGAGGGCCTGCTCGTCGGTGGTTCGAGCGGCATGGCCGTCGTCGCCGCGCTACGCGTGGCGAAGGACCTGCCCGAGGACGCCGTCGTCGTCGTGCTGCTGCCCGACTCCGGGCGCGGCTACATGTCGAAGATCTTCGACGACGCGTGGATGAACTCCTACGGCTTCATCACCGGCGAGGGCAAGCGCACCGTCGGCGACGTGCTGCAGGCCAAGTCCGGCGACCTGCCCGACCTCGTCCACACCCACCCGCAGGAGACGATCCGCGACGCGATCGACATCATGCGCGAGTACGGCGTCAGCCAGCTCCCCGTCGTCGCCGCCGAGCCGCCCGTCATGCTCGGCGAGGTGCGCGGCGCCGTCAGCGAGCGCACGCTCATGGACCTGTTGTTCGCCGGGGACGCGCAGCTCAGCGACGCCATCGCCGACCACCTCGGCGAGGGCCTGCCGCTCATCGGCCGCGGCGAACCGGTGTCGGCGGCGCGCGAGGCGCTGCATGACGAGGGCGCCGTCCTCGTCGTCGACGGCGGCCGCCCCATCGGCGTCCTCACCCGCTTCGACCTGCTCGAAGCGCTCGCGAACTGACGCCGGACCCTGGCGTCAGGACGCAGGAGTCCCGCCGTGAATCGCATGCCGGTCGGGGCGCAGTTCGTGTTGCTGGCGCTCATGTGGGTTCGAGCTTCCTGGTCACGAAGGTCGGCCTCGAGGTGGCTGTCCGTTGTGCAGGTGCTCGCCCGCATGGCGAGCGGCGCGCTCGCGCTGCTCGCGATCTGTGCGGTGCGGCGCCAACCGCTCCCGCGGGATCGTGCGGTGCGAGGCCACCTGCTCGTCGTCACGATGCTGTTGTGAGTCGTGCCGTTTCTACTCTTCGCGTGGGCCGAGCAGCACGCCTCCTCCATCCTGGCGAGCATCTAAGACGTGACGGCGCCGCTCATGACGATGATCGTCGCCGTCGCGGCGCTGCCGGAGGAACGGCTGACGCGTGATCGCGCCATCGGCCTCGTCCTCGGCTTCGTCGGCGTGCTCACCATCCTGTCGCCGTGGCACTCACTCGGCGGTTCGAGCGCGACGGGTCAGCTCGCATGCCTCGCCGCGACCGCGTGCTACGGCCTCGGCTTCACCTACCTGCGCAAGCAGATCGCTCCGCGTGGGCTGCCGGCGCTCGCCGTCGCGTGCTTCCAGGTCTCGCTCAGCGCGCTCGTGCTCACGCCGTTCGTGGGCCGCGGCGAGGTGCCCCTCAGCTGGCGCGTCGTGCTGAGCATGCTCGCGTTGGGCGCACCTGGCACGGGCATGGCGTACGTGTGGAACACGAATGTCGTGAGTGCCTGGGGCCCGACGAACGCGTCGAGCGTCACCTACCTCACGCCCGTCGTCGGCGTCGTCCTCGGTTGTCATCTTCCTCGGGGAGCACATGACGTGAAACGAACCGATCGGCGCCGCGCTCGTCGTACTCGGCATCGTCGTGAGCCAAAGACGATTGAAGCGGCTGACGTCCCGCTGAGCTGATCGAGAGAGGACGCGGCGCCGTCGAGGGCTCGTCCGTCAGGCGCTGACGCGGTCGGCGCTGGCGTAGATGTTGAAGTGGTCGCGGCGCATCATGCCGACGAGCACGAGTCCGTATTCCTCGCACAGATCGACGGCCATCGAGCTCGGCGCCGATACCGCGACGATGCCGCTGACGCCCGCCGCGACGGCCTTCTGGACGATCTCAAAAGACACCCGGCCGGACACGACGAGCAGCCGATCCGTCGCGGGCAGCTCGCCCTCCATGAGCGCGCGACCCAGCACCTTGTCGACGGCGTTGTGACGCCCGACGTCCTCCCGCACCGGCCCCAGCACCCCGTCGTACGTCGCGAGCGCTGCCGCGTGCAGCCCGCCGGTGCGTTCGAAGGCACGCTGGCCGCGGCGCAGAGCGTCGGGCAGTTCGCGAGCGACGTCGGCGCTCAACACCTTTTCGCACGTCGCGATGGCGGGTCCGAGCGTCAGCTGGTCGGCGCTGCACACGCCGCATGCTGCGCCGGTGACGAACGAGCGCGGACGCGGTGGTTCGACGCCGGCGGCGAGGGTGATCTCGATGGCGTCGGTCTCGTTCTTCCAGCATCCGCGCAGCTGACGGATGTGCTCCGGCGCGCTCGTTCCCGACTCGACGAGCAGCCACCCGGCGGCGAGTTCGGTGTCGTGCCCGGGCGTGCGCATGAGGACAGCCAGGGTCGTGTCGTCGAGGTGCAGTTCGAGGGGCGCCTCGACGACGAGGTCGTCGGGGCGACGGCTCATGCCCCCGGCGTTGATGCGGTGGACGGGGCGGCGCGTGGTCATCTGCGGCACCTCGCGAGCGTACTCTCATCGCATGAACGGACGCGAGAACACGTACGTGAAGCAGCGAGCCGGCGCGCCGTCCGGCTTCTTCGCCACGGAGGCTGCGGGGTTGCGGTGGCTCGCCGCAGCGAGCGCCGATGGGGGCGTCGACGTCGTCGAGGTGCTCGACCAGGACGCCACGTCGGTGACGTTGGAGCGCCTAGACGAGGCTCGCCCGAGCGACGGCGTCGACGCGGCCGCGGCCCGGTTCGGTGCTGCTCTGGCGGCGACGCATGCGGCGGGTGCCCCCACGTTCGGTGCGCTGCCGCCCGGCGCGTCGACGTACTTCTTCGGTCCGCTCGATCAGCCGCTCACGCTCCCCCATGTCGAATCGGCGACGTTCGGGGCGTTCTACACGCAGGCCCGGCTGCGACCGGTGCTGGAACGCACGCGGCTGGCGGGACGCGACGCTGACCTCGCGCAGCGCGTCTGCGGCGCCGTCGAATCGGGGGCCGTCGACACCTGGGGCGCCTCGGGTGAGTTCGTGCGGCCCGCCCGCGTACACGGCGACCTGTGGAGCGGCAACGTCCTGTGGACGCGCGGCGGCGCCGTCGTCATCGACCCCGCGGCGTGCGGGCACCACCCGCTCGCGGACCTCGCGATGCTGACGATGTTCGGCGCCCCCGGGCTCGAGGCGATTCTCGATTCCTACGCCGAGGCCGCCCACCTGCCCGACGACTGGCGCGAGCAGCTGCCGTTGCATCAGCTGTTCGGCTGGCTCGTCCACCTGCATCTGTTCGGCGCGGGCTACGCCGAGCCCGTCTCGCGGGCCCTCGGCGCGTCGGCCCGGCTGTTGAGCGTGTGAAGCCTTGGAGGCGTGCGCTCAGTCGCGGATCTCACGGTCCATGGCACAGCGTCTGACCGTGGCGTTGCCCCGCTCCTGACGGCTTGCGACGCGACGGCCGACCGTATGCTGATGCCGCTCGCGAGCCGCGGAGCTAGCGCTGCCACATCCCGCGGCGCGTGCGTTCGCCCAGCGGCGCGTCAGGTGGACGAGACGTTGGCGGTGAACCAGGCCGCGAGGTCGCGCGCCGAGGTGTCGACGAGCGTCGCCCAGTCGAACGCGGAGGCGTCGGCGTCGTCCGAGACGTGCTTGACGACGCGCACGGGCACGTCGAACGCCTGGCAGGCCGCGACGACGGCGTAGCCCTCCATGTCGACGAGCGACGCGCGCTCGGCAAGAGCATCCCGCACCTGTGCGTCGCTGACGAACAGGTCACCCGTGGCCAGGACGAGCTCTGGGTCGCCTGCCCCGACGCCGAGGCGCTCGCGCACGTCGTGGCCGAGGGCGCGGATCGCGTCGGCACTGATGTCGTGGTTGAGCACGACGCCCGGCTCGAAGACGCCCCGCATGCCGGGGCGCAGGGCTCCACATGAGCCGAGGTTGACGACCTGCAGCCCCGCCCGTTCCTGCGGGGTGCGCTCCGCGAGTGCCCGCGTCGTTGCGATTGCCGCCGCGGTCTTGCCCAGGCCGGTCAGGACCACGTCGACGTCAGCGGGAAGATAGCGCGTCTCGCTGGCCGCCGCGGCGACGACGAGCGTCATCACCGCTGTGCGTCAGCGTTGCCCTGCCACTGCTGCGAGGGCTCGCCCGAGCCGCCCGCGAACTGCTGGCCCATGCTCTGCGACGCCGGCGCATTCCACTGCTGCGCCCCGCCCTGCTGACCCTGGTGCGCCTGCTGCCCGCCCTGCTGGCCGTCAGGTGCGATATAGACGGCCGTGCCGTAGGCGCACACCTCGATGCCGGTCTGTGCGAACTCGTTCGTCTCGAAGCGGAATGCCACGACGGCGTTCGCGCCGCGCGCCTGCGCCTCGGCGGCCAGGCGGGACAACGCTTCACGGCGGCACTCGACGAGCAGTTCGGTGATGCCCTTGAGCTCACCACCGGCCATGGCCTTGAGCCCGGCGCCTATGTTGGAGCCGATGTGGCGCGAGCGCACCGTCAGGCCGAAGCACTCACCCATCGTCGCCTCGATGCGGTGGCCGGTCACGTCGTTCGTCGTCACGATGATCATGACGTCGAGTCTAGGCGGCACGCACCGTCCGCGGGGGTGGATCGCCGCGCTTCTCCGGCCCTTGTTCCAGGCCCCGTTCGCGCGGCGACTCGGCGTCAGCCCTCGAAGCGCGCGACGTCGCCGGCACCGACGCGCAACACGGTCGGCGCCGCGTCCGTGTAGTCGATGACGCTCGTCGGGCGAGGCTCGACCTCGTCGGCATCGATGACGATGTCGACCTCATGGTCGAGCGCGTCCTTGACGGCCCAGCCGTAGGTGAACGGCTCGTCCTGGTCGGGCAGAATGAGCGACGTCGACAGCAGCGGCTCGCCCAACTCCGCGACGATGGCGCGCGCGATCGGATGGTCGTCGAGACGCACCCCGACCGTCTTCTTCTTCGGGTGCACGAGCTTGCGCGGCACCTCCGCCGTCGCCGGCAGGATGAACGTGTACGGCCCCGGCGTCGAGGCCTTGATCGCCCGAAACGCGGCGTTGTTGAGCTGTACGAGCTGACCGAGTTGTGCGAAGTCCTCGCACACGAGCGTGAAGTCGTGCTTGGCGTCGAGGTGCCGGATGCGCACCATGCGCTCCTTGCCCTCGGCGTTGCCGAGCGCGCAACCGAGAGCGAAACCTGACGACGTCGGGTAGGCGATGAGCGCGCCGTCACGCAGAGCGTCGACGACCTGACGAACGGTGCGCGGCTGCGGGTTCTGGGGGTGGATGTCGAGGAAGAGCGCCATGCCTCAGGCTACGCCGCGCGGATCACGCGCCGCCACCCTGATCCCCCGCGCGTGACGGCGGGTGTGGGCGACGAACTCGGCGAGGATGAGCGGCCAGTCGCCGTACCGGGCGCGCGCGCCTGCGTTGTCGTCGTCCCAACCGTCGTGCTCGAAGGTGACGCGGGTGCCCCATTCGCTGTCGCTGAACCGGACGCTGACGCGGCTCGGATGACGATGCTCGCCGCGGCGCCAGCAGTCGAAGACGATCGACGAGCGCAGGTCGACGCTGACGACCTCGCCCCACGCGCGATCCTCGCCGCCGATTCGGAAGCTGACGGTCCCGCCCGGACGGGCCTCGATGACGACGCCCGCATGACGCGCGGGGTCAGGAGTCTGCAGCGGCGGCCACCACTTGCCGATCTCGCCGACGAACAGGTAGAACGCGGCCGCCGGCGGCACCGGGACGTCATGGGTGAGCGTGATCTTGTCCACCGACGCATCTCCCTGGCTCTCGACAGCAGCCCGCACACTATGGCACGGGCGACGAGGTCGGATGGGGATTCGCACCCACCCGATCCGCAGGGTCCGATTCGTGGGACGACGCGCGGCAAGAACGCGTCCGGGCAGCGGGTCCGGGGACAGCGTCAGGGCGCCGCCGCCACCGCGGCCGTCATTCGGCGACGTGCATCCTCACCTCGGTGGGCAGCACGACCGTGCGGCTGACGGTGCACAGCTTCTCGTGGGACAACTCGACCGTCTCCGGGTAGACCTTGCGCGCGGCGTCGCCGGCGTCGCCCTCGGGAAAACGGACGGTGAACGTCACGTCGATCGGGCCCATGTGGTTGCCCTGCTCGTCGCGCACCTTGTCGCCCTCGGCGACGACGTCGAACTGCGTCGGCTCGCTGCGGCGCGTGGTGAAGATGTCGACGTCGATGGCACTGCACCCGGCGATCGCGGTGAGCAACAGCTCGACGGGCGTGAAGTCGGTGTCGTCACCCGAGCCGAACTCGAGGGTGCCGCCGCGCGCGTTCGTCGCGACGAAGCGTCCAGCGCTCGTGCGGGAGATGCTGACGCTGCGGTGGGGGTCGTTGGCGCTCATACGCCCATCGTGCCACTAGGCTGCCAGGCGTGCCCGACGCAGCCAGCCCCAACGCCCCCCGCCCCGACTCCGGACGCCTCGTGCTCGTGCGCCACGGCGAGACGCAGTGGTCACGTGACGGGCGCCACACCGGCACCACGGATCTGCCGTTGCTGCCCGCCGGGGAGGCCGTCGCGCGGGCGGCCGGGCAGGCGCTCGCCGGACACCACTTCGTCGCGGAGTTCGTCTCCCCGCTGCTGCGCGCGCGGCGCACGGCCGAACTCATCGGGCTGCAGAACCTCGAGATCGACGACGACCTGCGCGAGTGGGACTACGGCGGCTACGAGGGCAAGTCGACGCCGCAGATCCGTGAGGAGGTCGGGTACGACTGGGAGATCTTCGCCGACGGCGTCATCCCTGGCGAGACCCCGGGTGAGACGGTCGAGGACGTCGCCGCGCGCGCCTCGCACGTGCTCGCACGGGTGCATCCGCTGCTGGAGCAGGGCGACGTCATCCTCGTCGCCCACGGGCACCTGCTGCGCATCCTCGCCGCCGCGTACCTGCGTCAGCAGCCGCGCTTCGCGGCGTCGCTGCAGCTCGACGCCGGCGCCGTGTGCGCCCTCGACACGCACCACGGAATCCCGACGATCGCCTCGTGGAACACGACGCACCTGCCGTCGGTCTGAGGTCGTACCTGCGTCCTGTGCCCTGGTCGCACGAGCTGTGTGACGTCGATTCAGGCTGCTTCTTCCGCGGGATTCCGCGATTGTCGGCGCTCACCTCTAGCGTGTGAGACATGCGCATCCTGCACACGTCCGACTGGCACCTGGGCCGCTCGTTCCACGGCGAGGGCCTCGGTGAGGCTCACTCCGCCTACTTCGACCATCTCGTCGACCTCGCGCGCGACGAGCAGGTCGACGCCGTCCTCGTCGCCGGAGACGTGTACGACCGGGCGCTGCCCAACCCGCGCACCGTCGAACTGCTCGACGACGCCCTGTGGCGGTTGCTCGACACCGGCGCTCGCGTCGTCGTCACCTCCGGCAACCACGACTCGGCGTCCCGGCTCAACTTCGGCTCGCGCATCATGGAGCATGCGGGTCTGCACATCCGCGCCGCCTATGAGGGCATCACCCGGCCGGTGGCGGTGCCGCGGCGCGGCAGCGACGAGATCGCCGGTCACGTCGTCGCGCTGCCCTACCTCGAACCGTCGGTAGCTGCGGGCGTGTTCGGCCTCGATGAGGGAACGCATCGGGCGGTGCTGAGCGAGGCGGTCGCGCGCTCGCGAGCCCAGGTGCCTGACAACGGCGCGCCCGTCGTCGCGATGGCGCACGCGTACTTCGCCGGGGCGACGACGAGCGACTCAGAGCGCGACATCAGCGTCGGTGGCCTCGGCCAGGTACCCACGTCCGTCGTGTCAGGCTTCGACTACGCCGCGCTCGGGCACCTGCACGGCCCGCAGACGCTCGAAGAGCACGTGCGCTACAGCGGCAGCCCCGTCGCGATGTCGTTCAGCGAGGCAGGCCACACGAAGGGCACGTGGCTCATCGACGTCACACGTGGTGCCGCGCGTGGGGAATTCATCGAGGCGCCCGTGCACCGCCCGCTCGCGACGCTCGTCGGCGAACTCGACGACCTGCTCGCCGAGCCCGCACTCGCCCATGCCGAGGCGGCTTGGTGCCAGGTGACGCTGACCGACGAGATTCGGCCGGCCGCGGCGATGGATCGGCTGCGAGCCCGCTTCCCGCACACCCTGCGGCTCTCCTTCGAATCGGCCCGCAAGGATGATGCGCCGCTCACGTACGCCGAGCGCCTCGCCGGGCGCGACGACGTCGAGCTGTGCTGCGACTTCCTCGCCCACGTGCGCGGGGGACGCGGTCCCAACGCGACCGAACGCACCGCCCTCGGCCACGCCGTCGCCGCGGCGAACCGCCACGACGCCGAGACCATGCGCGACGACGGCTCGATGTTCGACCTGGAGGCCCTGCGATGAGATTGCACTCGCTCACCCTCGAGGCGTTCGGGCCCTTCCCCGGGCGCGAGCACATCGACTTCGACGCCCTCGATCAGGGCATCCTGCTCATCAACGGTCCCACCGGCTCCGGCAAGAGCTCGCTGCTGGACGCCATCGCGTTCGCGCTGTTCGGCGATGTGCCCGGTGCCCGCAAGTCGCTGCGTCAGAGCCTGCGCAGCCATCACGCCGAACCGTTCGCCGAGCCGCGCGTCGAGCTCGAGTTCAGCGTCGGACGCACCCGCTGGCGGGTGCAGCGCACCCCCCAGTGGGAGGCGCCCAAACGCCGCGGCACGGGCACGACGACGCGTCAGGCCACGGTGCTGCTCAGCCAGTGGCGCGACAGCGCATGGCATCTCGTCTCGCAGCGCATCGACGAGGCCGCGGACATGATGAGCGACACCCTGGGCATGCGACTCGAGCAGTTCGCGCAGGTGGTGCTGCTGCCACAGGGCGAGTTCGCTCAATTCCTGCGCGCCAAGCCGGAAGATCGCCGCATCCTGCTCGAGCGCCTCTTCGACGTCAGCCGGTTCGACGCCGTCGAGACGTGGTTCACGGAGGCGAAGAATCAGCGCGCCCGCGAGCGCGACGCGTCACTCGAGCGCATCCGCAGCCACCTGACCATCGTCGACGACGCGCTTGCCCGCCTCGACGAGCCCCTCGAGGCGCCGTTCGACGTCAGCGTCGATGCGCCGAGCGCCGACGCCGTCAGCGCGGGCGTACCCGAGCTACCCGAGCGTCTGCGCGCCGTCGTCCGTGAGGTCACCGAACGCCGCGACGCTCTCGAGCACGCGGCGCGCACCAGTGAGATGCGCGCGCGACGTGCGAGCCG
>NZ_AEIQ01000045.1:0-138320 GCF_000152185.1 Dermacoccus sp. Ellin185
GGCTCCTGCCGACGCGGGCAGCGCTGCCACTGCGACGGCGTCGACGGCGCAGGCCCCGACGGCGCGTCGTCGCGGTTCGCGTCGCGCGGCGACGTCGACGGGTGCGCCCGCACGAGCCGGTGAGGCGAGCGTCATGACGGTGCCGGCGGCGTCGGCATCGACCGCACCGTCCGAGGCATCTGAGTCGGGCACGTCGACCTCAGCTACGCCGTCGACTTCGGCGGCACTGGCGAGCTCCAGCACGGACACGGCATCGACCGACGGCCCGACGCAGGGTGCCGCATCGACGTCGGATGCTCCGGCGGACGCCACGTCATCGGCAGTCGTCACCTCGTCGGCCGGCACGACGCCGGCGCCGACGAAGCGTCCCCGTCGCCGCGCCGGTTCGAGCGCGGGTGCGCCCGTCACTCTGCAGCCGGTCGACCTCAGCGCGCCGGCGTCGTCGTCGGCCCCGTTGACGAAGGTCGCAGGGGAGGCCGGCTCGGCGTCGAACTCGACGGGTTCGACCACGACGGGCGACACGACCACCGCGAACGACACGGCCACGGCCCACAACACGGCTACGGCGAGCAGCACGTCTGACGCGGCGTCGGCTGCTGCTGGCGAGCAGAAGGCTCCGGCGCGCAAGAAGCGCGCTCGCGTCAGCTCGCCCGCCGGGGCACCCGCGCCGAAGGCGCCGAGCGACGACTGATCGATCACGCGGGGCGCGCACCACGTCGTCCCCGATGATCTTGGGGGCCGAAACTCCGCATGGCGGAGTTTTGGCCCCCAACCGTCGTCGTGAGGACTGCAGTCCCGCATGGCGGAGTTTCAGACCTCAAACGCCGTGATGAGGGAAGCCGCGCCGACAGCCGACAGCCGACAGCCGGCGGGCCATCAGGACGATTTGGGCCCCGCACCCGCCGCCAGGTATTCTTTACGTTTGGTGCGCCCACCGCGCCCGATGTCCCGTCACCGCCAGCCTGCGCCTCGTGCGTGTGCGCGGCGATACTGGGGTAGCTATCGGCCGGTCAGACAGAGCGAGCGTGCCATGACGAAAGAGAGTCCAACGTGTACGCGATTGTTCGCGCGGGTGGTCGCCAGGAGAAGGTCTCCGTCGGCGATGTCCTCCTCATCGACAAGGTCTCGGCGCAGCCGGGCGAGAGCATCGAGCTGAAGCCGCTCATGCTCGTCGACGGTGCCGACATCACGGTCGAGGCCGACAAGCTGGCCGGTGTCAAGGTGGCCGCCGAGGTCGTCAAGGCCGCCAAGGGCCCGAAGATCACCATCATGAAGTACAAGAACAAGACGGGTTACCGCAAGCGCCAGGGCCACCGTCAGCCGCTGACGCAGATCAAGGTCACCAAGATCGGCTGAGCCCCGCGCTCACCCCTGATCTTCCACAGATTTCGAAAGAGGCTCTGACATGGCACACAAGAAGGGTGCATCCTCGACCCGCAACGGTCGTGACTCCAATGCACAGCGACTCGGCGTGAAGCGCTTCGGCGGCCAGGTCGTCGGCACGGGCGAGATCATCGTCCGCCAGCGCGGCACGCACTTCCACCCCGGCGAGAACGTCGGCCGTGGCGGTGACGACACGCTTTTCGCCCTCGCCCCGGGCGCCGTCAAGTTCGGCGAGCGCAAGGGCCGCAAGGTCGTCGACATCGTCGTCGAGCCGGAGATCACGGCCTGATCGCTCACGCGATCATCTGATCACCCCGTGTGAGGGGGTGAGCCCGCGCGTCGCGGCTCACCCCCTCACGCGCGTCTCGGAACGCTCATAGAATCAACGTGGTGACGCATCGACGCGGCACCGCATCACGGCGGCACCACGGGCCTCACGGGCCCGGCCGCGCCACGCGCCTCGCGCGCGCCGAAAGGAATCACCATGGCAATCAACTTCGTCGACCGCGTCGTCCTCAACGTGACGGCCGGCAACGGCGGGCACGGCGTCGCCTCCGTGCATCGTGAGAAGTTCAAGCCGCTCGGTGGCCCGGACGGCGGCAACGGCGGGCACGGCGGTGACGTCGTCCTCGAGGTCGACCCGCAGGTGACGACGCTGCTCGAGTACCACAAGAGCCCGCACCGCAGCGCGCAGAACGGCAAGCCGGGTGCCGGTGACGAACGCAACGGCGCCGACGGCGACGACCTCGTCCTGCCCGTGCCGGAGGGCACCGTCGTCAAGGATCGCGACGGCACGATCCTCGCCGACCTCGTCGGTTTCGGCAGCCGTTACGTCGCGGCCGCCGGTGGCCGCGGCGGCCTCGGCAACAAGGCCCTCGCGAGCCAGCGGCGCAAGGCGCCCGGTTTCGCGCTGCTCGGCGAGCCGGGGGAGAGCAACGACATCGTGCTCGAGCTGAAGACGCTCGCCGACGTCGCCCTCATCGGTTTCCCGAGCGCCGGCAAGAGCTCGCTCGTTTCCGTCGTCAGCGCCGCGAAGCCGAAGATCGCCGACTACCCGTTCACGACGCTCGTGCCCAATCTCGGTGTCGTGACGGCCGGTTCGCAGCGTTTCACGATCGCCGACGTGCCCGGTCTCATCCCCGGCGCGAGCCAGGGCAAGGGCCTCGGCCTGGAGTTCCTGCGTCACGTCGAGCGCTGCTCGGTTCTCGTCCACGTCATCGACTGCGCGACGCTCGAGCCGGGCCGTGACCCGATGAGCGACCTCGACACGATCGAGCACGAACTGAGCGAGTACGTCGCCGACGAATCCCTCGGCGGCAAGCCCCTTTCCGAGCGCACCCGCATCGTCGTGCTCAACAAGGCCGACGTGCCGGACGCCCGCGAACTCGCCGAGATGGTCAAGCCCGACCTCGAAGCACGCGGCCTCGAGGTGTTCATCGTCTCCGCCGTTGCGCACCAGGGCCTCAAGGAGCTGACGTTCGCGCTCGCCAAGCACGTCGAGCAGGCGCGTCAGGAGGTCGAGTCGGCCGTGCCGGCGCGCGTCATCGTGCGTCCGAAGGCCATGGACGACGCCGGGTTCCGCATCGTGAAGGAGGGTGGCACGCACGGCACGCTGTTCCGTATCGTCGGGGATCGCCCGACGCGCTGGGTGCGCCAGACCGACTTCAGCAACGACGAGGCCGTCGGCTACCTCGCCGATCGTCTCAACCGACTCGGTATCGAGGAGGAGTTGTTCAAGGCGGGCGCGGTGCCCGGCTCGACCGTCCTCATCGGTCCCGGCGACAACGCTGTCGTCTTCGACTGGGAGCCCACCCTGCAGGCCGGCGCCGAACTGCTCGGCGCCCGCGGCACCGACCTACGCCTCGAGGAGGCGTCGCGTCCGTCGCGCGCCGAGAAGCGCGACGAGTTCCACAACCGCAAGGACGGTCAGCGTCTGGCGCGCGAAGAGCTCGCGGCCGAACGTCAGGCCGGAGTCTGGACCGAGCACGAGAGCTACCGCACCGAGGAGTGACGCGCCCCGCGCGTCGGTGCAGCAAGGAGTCGCCCGATGAACGCAGACGCCACGACGACTATGCCCGACGAGCACGCCACGCGTGCGGCTGACGTGCGCGACGAGCACGATCATGCCGAGCACGCCCCGCAGACGCCCCCGACGACCCCTGCCGTCGACGGCGACGCGGTGCGCGCGCAGGTCCGCGAAGCCAAGCGCGTCGTCGTCAAGGTGGGGTCGAGTTCGATCACCCACACGAGCGGCGGCATCAACCACGAGGCGCTGACGGAGCTCGTCGGGGTGCTGGCCGAGCGTCGGCACGCGGGCAAGGAGGTGCTGCTCGTCTCCTCCGGAGCCATCTCTGCGGGGATGGGCCAGCTCAGCATGCCGACGCGCCCGACGGAGCTGCCGCAGGCGCAGGCCGCAGCAGCCGTCGGGCAGGGACAGCTCATGTCCGCGTACTCGCTGCTGTTCCAGGGTCTCGGGCTGACGATGGGGCAGGTGCTGCTGACGACGGAGGACGTCACCCGCCGCGCCACGTACCTCAACGGCCGCTCGACGCTGCAGACGCTGCTCGAGTTCGGCGCGGTGCCCGTCATCAACGAGAACGACACGGTCGCGACGCAGGAGATCCGCTTCGGTGACAACGACCGGCTCGCGGCGCTCGTCGCACACCTCGTCGACGCCGACGCGCTCATCCTGCTCTCGGACGTCGACGCCCTCTATGACGGTCCGCCGAGCCGCGAGGGCACCTCGCGGATCCCGTTCGTCGCGGACGTCGCCGCGATGGATGACGTCGAGATCGGCGGCACCGGATCCGGTGTCGGCACCGGGGGCATGCGGACGAAGGTCGACGCGGCGCGCATCGCGACCGCAGCCGACATCCCGACGATGCTGACGTCGATGCCGAACGCGCGCCACGCGCTGCTCGGCGAGCAGGTGGGCACGGCATTTGCGCCGACAGGTCGTCGTCGCAGCGCGCGACGCCTGTGGCTCGCGCACGCGACGCACCCGGCCGGGCGCCTCGTGCTCGACGATGGCGCAGTCGAGGCCGTGCGGACGAAGGGGCGCTCGCTGCTTCACGCGGGTGTCATCGAGGCGCAGGGGCGATTCCTCGCAGGCGACGCCGTCGACCTCGCCGACCGTCACGGCCACGTGTTCGCGCGCGGGCTCGTCAACTACGACGTCGCCGACGTGCACCGTGCCATGGGGCGCACGACTCGCGATCTGAGCGACGCCATCGGCCCGGCTTTCGAGCGCAGCCTCGTCCACCGCGATCATCTGGTGCTGCTGCCCTGAGCCACTTGTTCGGCCCGGGGGAGTAAAGTGAGCCTTGCCTATGATCGCCGCGTCCCGCGACGATGCGAGTGCTCCGAAGGTGAGGCCCATGACGACTCTCGACCTGCTGCGGCCCGGCTCCCACGCCACCGTCGTCGGATTCGATGCGTCCCGGTGCGCCGACGCCGTCCTGTGTCGCCTGCGCGAGCTCGGCTTCCGCGAGGGTGAACAGATCGAGGTCGTGCGCCGTGCGCCGATGGGCGATCCGATGGTCTTCCGTGTCTGCGACTACGAACTCTGCCTGCGTCGGCGTGACGCGGGTGCCATCCGCGTCGACGTCCTGTGAGCTGCCACGCCCCCGATGACGTCGCGACAGCGGACGCCGCGACGAGCACCCGCGTCGCGCTGCTGGGCGCGCCGAACGCCGGCAAGTCAAGCCTCTTCAACCGACTCACCGGTCTGCGCGCGAAGACGGGCAACTACCCGGGCGTGACGGTGTCGCGTTCGTTCGGAGACGTGCGCGCAGGCGGGACGAACCTCGTCCTCGAGGACCTGCCGGGCACCTACAGCCTCGAGGCCGTGAGCCCCGACGAGCAGGTCGTCGTCGATGCCCTCGCCGGCCGACTCGACGGCGTGCCGGCACCCGACGCGCTCATCGTCGTCGCCGACGCCACGACGTTGCGACGCTCGCTGCCCTTCCTCGCGCGCGATCGCGTTGGGCAAGCCGACGATGCTGGCCCTCACGATGATCGACGAACTGCACGCGCGCGGCGGCCACCTCGACGTCGCAGCCCTCGAGCGGGCCCTCGGCATGCCGGTGCGGGCCGTCATGGCGGCGACGGGCGCGGGGGTCGACGACATCCGCGCCCTGCTCGCCGACGTCCCCGCCTGGACGCGGCCCGTCGTCAGCCCGCCGACGCAGGATGCGCAGCTCGCGCCATGGTCGCGTTCGGTGCTCGCGGCCGCCGAGTACATGCCCGCCGGGCAGGACACGCGCTCGCGGCGCATCGACGCGGTGCTGCTGCACCCGGTCGCCGGTCTCGCCGTGTTCTTCGCGACGATGTTCCTGTTCTTCCAGGCCATCTTCACCGTCGCCGCGCCGCTGCAGGATCTCGTCGAGCAGGGGTTCGCGTGGCTCGGCGCCCAGGCGCAACACATCCCGAACGACACGCTCGCCTCACTCGTCGGCAACGGCATCATCGGTGGTGTCGGCGCGACGCTCGTCTTCGTGCCGCAGATCATGCTGCTGTTCCTCGTCCTGTCACTGCTCGAGAACGTCGGGTACTTGTCGCGCGCGGCGTTCCTCATGGACCGGATCATGGCCGCCACGGGGCTGGAGGGCCGCGCGTTCGTCGCGATGCTCAGCTCGTTCGCATGCGCGGTGCCAGGCATCATGGCGACGCGCACCATCCCGTCGTCACGCAACCGCATCGCGACGATCATCACTGCGCCGCTCATGACGTGCTCGGCGCGCCTGCCTGTCTACGTGTTGCTGACGTCGCTGCTCGTCGAACCGGGGCAGCGGTACGGGCCGTTCAACGCGCAGGGCCTCGTGCTCTTCGGGTTGTACGTGCTCGGCGGGCTGTCGGCCCTCGTCGCGGTCGCCGTGTTCAAGGCGACGGCGCTGCGCGATGCGTCGCTGCCGTTCTACATGGAGATGCCGCCGTACCGCTTCCCGTCGATCCGCAACGTCGTGACGACGATGTGGCACTCGGTGCGTATGTTCCTGCGCAAGGCCGGCGGCATCATCCTGACGACGACGGTCGCGCTGTGGGTGCTGCTCAACTTCCCGGCCCGCGGCGCCGAGACCGCCGGGATGGGCGACACCGAGAAGGCCGCGTACGTCATCGACCACTCGTATGCCGCCTCGATCGGGCGGTTCATCGAGCCGATCTTCGCGCCGCTCGGGTTCGACTGGCACATCTGCGTCGGGCTGCTCGGCGCGACGAGTGCGCGCGAGGTCTTCGTCGCGACGCTCGGGCAGGTGGCGAGCGCGACCGACCCCGAGGACCCGCGCGCGGCGCTCATGAAGATGACGTTCAGCGACGGCCCGCACGCCGGGCAGCTCGTCTTCACGACGGCGACGGTCGTCGCGCTGCTCGTGTTCTTCGTCTACGCCCTGCAGTGCGTCTCGACCATCGCGATCATGCGTCGCGAGACGAACACGTGGCGCTGGCCGGCGATCGCGTGGGCGTACATGTTCGTCCTCGCATGGGGCATGGCGTTCTTCGCTCGCCACATCGTGCTCGCGCTCACATGAGCGACCTCGCCCTGCACCCGGAGGCAACACCCGATCCAGACGTCGTGCGGTGGCGCTTCTCCGGAGCGCGGTGCGACGTCCCGCTCGGAGCGCTCGCGGCGTGGCCCGAGGCGCTGACGCGCGCGGGCGTCGGCGACGTGGTCAGCGAACCGGGCGCGCTCGTCGTCATGCTGAGCGCGCCGCACACATGGGCGAGTGACGGAGCAGCCGTGCGCGACGCGCTGAGCGACGTGCTTGCTGACGCGTCGAGCCGATTCGTTGCGCGTGAGCCCGGCGGCGTCGAGCCGAGCGATGCCTCGAGCAACGCCGACGGGGACGCCGTGGGCGAGCTCGACGAGGGCGCTGCCGACGACACCGAGATCGCCGAGCAGGCCCGAGTGGTCGTCGCGGACGTCGCCGAGCAAGTGGCGCACTCGCACGGCGGCGACATCACGCTGCTCGGCGTCGAGCGCGGCGTCGTCACCGTCAGCCTCACGGGCGCGTGCGACGGCTGCCCCGCGGCGGCGATGACGCTGCACCGGCGCATCGAGGACGAGCTGCGCGCGCGGGTCGGCGGGGTGCGCGAGGTGCGTGCCCACACCGTGAAGAAGCGCTCGGGCGGACTGGAGCGAGGCGGGCGTGCGCTCCTACAGTGGGCGCATGAGCGACGTCGCTGAAGAAACCCGTCACCGCATCGAGACCGCCGGTCGCGCGGCGCGCGCCGCGTCGAAACGCCTCGCGCTGCTCTCGCGCGCCGAGAAGGATACCGCGCTGCTGACGCTCGCCGACGCCGTCGAGGCCGCGTCCGCGACGATCGTCGCGGCGAACGAGGAGGACCTGGCGCGGGGCGCTGCGGGCGGCATGAGCGAGAGCCTGCAGGATCGGCTGCGGATGACGCCCGAACGCGTCACCCAGGTCGCGCAGGCGCTGCGCGACGTCGCGGCGCTGCCCGACCCCGTCGGCGAGGTGACGCGCGGCAACACTCTCGCCAACGGCTTGCAGATCAAGCAGGTGCGCGTGCCGATGGGGGTCGTCGGCATGATCTACGAGGCGCGCCCCAACGTCACCGTCGACGCAGCGGGGCTCGGATTGAAGAGCGGCAACGCGATGATCCTGCGCGGCGGCTCGGCCGCCGCGGCGACGAACGCCGCGATCGTCGAGGCACTGCGCGCCTCGTACGAACAGCAGGGACTCCCCGCCGATGCGGTGCAGTTGCTCGACGGCGGCCACGACGACGTGACGGCGCTCATCACCGCGCGCGGTCTCGTCGATCTCGTCATCCCGCGCGGTGGGGCCGCGCTCATCGAGGCGGTCGTCACCGGTTCGAGCGTGCCGGTCATCGAGACGGGCACGGGCAACGTCCATGTCTACGTCGATCGCGCGGCGGATCTCGACATGGCGCTCGACATCACCGTGAACTCCAAGACGCACCGGCCGAGCGTGTGCAACGCGGCCGAGAGCCTGCTCGTGCACGCCGACGTCGCCGAGACGTTTCTGCCCCGCGTGCTCACCGAGCTCGCCCAGCGCGGTGTCGTCCTGCACGCCGACGAACGCGCCGCTGCCCTCGCCGGTGGCGTCGCGACCCAGCCCGTCACGGATGAGGCGTGGGGCACCGAGTTCCACGGCCTCGAGATGTCGGTCGGTGTCGTGGACAGCCTCGAGGGGGCGATCGCCCACATCGATGGCTACTCGACGCATCACACCGACTGCATCGTCACCGAGGACCGCGCGGCAGCGCGCACGTTCGCCGCGCAGGTCGACTCGGCCGTCGTCATGATCAACGCCTCGACGCGTTTCACCGACGGCGGCGAGTTCGGCTTCGGCGCCGAGATCGGCATCTCGACGCAGAAGCTGCACGCACGCGGCCCGATGGCGCTCGCGGAGCTGACGACGACGAAGTGGATCGTCGACGGCGACGGCCAGATCCGCTGACGTCACTCGCGCCGCATCCTGACGACGGTCCCGACGTTTCGGGGTGACGCTCGGCGCCTGAAGCGCGTTCGTCGCGGCACGGCGCCCGGCGTGTCATGACGCCTGGGCGAGCACCTCGAACCCGGGTTCGGCGACGGGGTGTGCTCCGCCTGCGCGGGAACCACTCTGTGTCTCGACGCCGTAGCGAGCATCATCGCCCGTGCCCTGGCCCCCGGCCTCGAACGAGTCGTAGGCGACGTAGCGGGTCGGGCGCGCCTGGGCCGTTTGGAACAGGCGGCCCACGTACTCGCCGAGCACGCCGAGGCACAGCAGCTGCATCGCGCCGAAGCCGCTGACGACGACGATCGTGGACGCCCATCCGGTGATCGAGTGACCCGTCAGCTTCGAGACGACGGCGAATGCGGCCACCGCGAAGGCGAGGACGAAGCCGGCGAGACCGAACCACGTCGCGAGGCGCAGCGGAGCGCTGGAGACGCCCGTGACGGAGTCGAGCGTCAGCCTGATCATCTTGCTCAACGGGTACTTCGACTCGCCGGCGGCCCGCTCGTCGCGGCGGTAGCCGACGTCGGCCGACGGAAAGCCCAGGGCCGGCACGACGAGGCGCAGCACCCGGTTGGTCTCCGGCAGCGCGAGGACGGCGTCGACGGTCGTGCGCGACATGAGTCGGAAGTCGCCGGCGTTCATTGCCCCACGCGCGCCGAGGCGATGCATGAGTGCGTAGAACGCCTCGGCGGTGACGCGCTTGAAGGCGGTGTCGGTGCTGCGGTCGGTGCGCACGCCGTAGACGACGTCGACGTGTTCTCGCTCGGCCACCTCGAGCATCTGGGCGATCACCTCGGGTGGATCCTGCAGATCGGCGTCGATCGTCACCATCCAGCGTCCCCGGGCTCGGGCGAGGCCCGCGCTGATCGCCGCCTGGTGCCCGGAGTTCGCGCGCAGCTGGATGAGACGCACCTGCGGCCACGTCCGACGCATCGCGTGCAGGAGCGACGCGGTCGCGTCGCGGGATCCGTCGTCGACGCACACGACCTCGTACGGCACCTCGAGCCCGTCGAGGACGGGGCGCAGGCGTTCGGCGAACAGGGGCAGGACCTCTTGCTCGTCGTACATCGGGACGACGACGGACAGGTGGGGTGCGCCGTTGGGGAGGGTGTCGAGGCTGGGGTGGGAGGTCATGGCTACCTTCTCGGCGGATCGGCTCGTGCGCGGTGGCACCGTGTCGATCGAGACGTTAGGAAGGGTCGCTGTCATCGGGCTGTGCTGAGGCAGTATCCTTGCTTTCATGACGTCGTTCGTTTCGCTTGTCGCCGCTGTGGATGTTCCGGAGCTCGAGGAGAACCACATCGCCATGCCGCCGTGGGCCTTTGGTCTGATGGCCCTGTGCATCTTCGGCCTGTTGTTCGCGCTGCTGTGGGCCTTCCGCAACACCGCGGCCCGCTACGGTGCCCCCAAGGGCCACGGCCCCGCCGGTGTGCGAGGTGGGGGTCAGAACCAGGGTGTGAACCACTGACATCACGAATCGGGGTCATGGGCGGCACGTTCGACCCCATTCACCACGGTCACCTCGTCGCGGCGAGTGAGGTTCAAAGCCTCCTCGACCTCGACGAGGTGATCTTCGTGCCCACGGGTCAGCCGTGGCAGAAGGCCGGACGAGATGTCGCGCCGGCCGAGCACCGTTATCTCATGACGGTCATCGCGACGGCGTCTAACCCGCGCTTCAGCGTGAGCCGCGTCGACGTCGACCGTCAGGGCCCGACGTATACGCGCGACACGTTGACGGACCTCAAGCGGCTGCGTCCCGATTCGGAGTTGTTCTTCATCACAGGGGCCGACGCGCTCGCGCAGATCCTGTCGTGGAAGGGCGTCGACGAGCTGTGGGAGCTGGCGCACTTCATCGGCGTCACGCGCCCCGGGCACGAGCTCAGTGACGCGGGGCTGCCGCACGATCGCGTCACCCTGCTCGAGATCCCGGCCATGGCGATCAGCTCGACCGACTGCCGTGACCGGGTGCGTGCGAGCAAACCCGTGTGGTACCTCGTGCCCGACGGCGTCGTGCAGTACATCCACAAGTACCAGCTTTATGGGCCCCGAGCGGGCTCCCTCCAGGAGGACTGAGTGTCCGCAACAGACCGTTCCCTCGAGCTGACGCGAGCTGCCGCCCAGGCCGCCGCGGACAAGCTCGCCACGTCGATCACCGCGATCGACGTGAGTGATCAGCTCGCCATCACCGACACGTTCGTGATCGCCTCCGCGGAGAGCGAGCGTCAGGTCAACGCCATCGTCGACGCCGTCGAGGAGGCGCTGCTGCCGCTCGGCGCGAAGCCTCAGCGACGTGAGGGCCGCGCCTCCGGGCGTTGGGTGCTCATCGACTTCGGTGACATCGTCCTGCAGGCCTTCCACGAGGAGGACCGCGAGTTCTACGACCTCGAGCGCCTGTGGCAGGACTGCCCCGTCATCGAACTCGAGCTCGACGAGCCCGCCGACGCGTGACGCCGACGTCCCCCGAGAATGACCCGCTGCGGCGGGTCATTCTCTTGCGTCATGGGCGCACGGCGTGGAACGAGCAGGGGCGCTGGCAGGGCCGCCTGGACGTGCCGATCGACGACGTGGGGCTCCGCCAGGCCGAGCGTGCCGCGGCGCTGCTCGTGCGCGACGGTTCGATCACGCGCCTCGTGACGTCGCCGGCGCGGCGCGCGGCGCAGACCACGTCCGTGCTCAAGGGTGCATTCGACCTGGCCGGTCGGCCGCTCGTGCGCACCGAGGACGCTCGGCTCGTCGAGATCGACATGGGTGCGTGGGCCGGTCTGACGCACGCCGAGGTCGCTGCGAGCTGGCCCGACGCGTCGGCCGCGATCGCGCGTGGCGACGACGTCCGGCGCGGTGACGGCGGCGAGACGCTCGCCGAGGCGACGGCACGCGTCGAGGCGGGCGTGCGTGATGCCGTGTCGTCGGCAACCCCGGGGGAGAGTGTGCTCGTCGTGACGCACGGCGCCGTCATCCGCGGGGTGGCGGGTGCGTTGGCGGGGCTGACGCCGCAGACCGTGCGCACGTCGTTCCGGAGCATCGACAACTGCCACTGGGTGACGCTCGTCGAGCGTCGCGATGGTGGTTGGGCCATCGAACGCTGGAACGCGGGGGAGTGAGCCTGCGGGCTCGTGGGCTCTGTGGTGCGGCCGCGTCTTGCCGTGTCGGCGGATCGGCATTCATGTCTCGGTTTCCGGGCTTGGTGCTCGCGGCGGAGTGGGGGTGGGGCAACCTCGTGAAGGGGCCGTCGGCGCCGCGTCAGGCGTGGCATGATCAGGGCGGATCGCACGCGGACGAGGAGAGAGGCTCAAGTGAGCGAGCACGGCAGCAGCACGTCGATGGAGCGATGGTTGGGGATCGAGGGTGGTTCTCGACCGATGGGGCGCCCGGAGTGGCTTCGCGTTCTCGCGGCTCTCGCGCTCGGGTTGGTGGCCTTCGTCGCCGTCATTCTCGTGGCGCGGTCCCTCCTTCCTGACAGCGTCCTCGACGACGCGTTCGGGGCGTGGTTGCCGCCGATCCTCGGTGGTGTCGGGATGGGCTTGGCCTCACCGGCGATCAACCATCTCGTGGGTGTGCCCGTCGCGGGCCGTGCGGACGAGGCCCGTCGCGGGGACGAGGTGCGGCGATGAGTCGGCACGCGGGGCGCGAGCGCAAGCGGATGTCGCCGCGCACGTTCGGGCGGCTCATGAACTTCTACCCGCCGCTGGTGGGCATGGGATTGCGGGTGAAGTCGTTCTCGGACGACTGGAGCGAAGCGCGCGTCGAACTCAAGCTCAATCGGCTGAATCGCAACCAGAACGGCACGGCGTTCGGTGGGTCGATCAACGCGATGACGGATGCCTTCTTCCCGTTGCTGCTCATGCATCAGTTGGGTCCGGAGTATCTCGTGTGGGATCAGGCGTGTGAGATCGAGTTCCGTTCGCCGGGCACATCGACGGTGTACGGCGTGTACGAGATGCCCAAGGACATCGTCGAGGAGATCCGTGCGCAGGCCGCTGACGGGTCGAAGGTGTTGCGCTGGTTCGAGTGTGATCTGACGTTGGCTGACGGCACGGTCGTCGCGCATGCGAGGCGCCTCGTGTATGTGCGCAAGAAGCGTCCGAAGGCGGCGTGACCGTTCGCGGGTCGAGGTTCGCGGCGTGCGTGCGGGTGATTTGCTTCGTGGGTGACCGGCCGGTTAAGGTACACGGGTTGCTCACGAGGTGAGTGCGGGGCTATGGCGCAGTTGGTAGCGCGCTTCCATGGCATGGAAGAGGTCTGGGGTTCGAATCCCCATAGCTCCACAAGACAGAAACAGAGGACCACCCAGACACGCTTTTCGTCTGAATGGTCCTCTGTTTCTGTCTTTGATCGAACTCTGTGATTCGAGGAGCAGGGCGAGCGTCAGCGAGCCCGACAGAGTCCCCATAGGTCCGACGCGCGAAGCCCGTGTGCCTGCGCGACGCTGGGACGCGCGACGCCCCAGCGGTGCACGCACGCAGCGCGTGACCCTGAGGAGTCGTCGCATCGGGGTGAACTCGAGTTGGACTTGCTGCGTCGAGGAGGTAACGTTCTGCGAGTGCTCACGTGAGTGGGTCACGGGGCTATGGCGCAGTTGGTAGCGCGCTTCCATGGCATGGAAGAGGTCTGGGGTTCGAATCCCCATAGCTCCACCGAGACAGATAAAGACCCTCACCGTACACGGTTTTCGTTCGGTGAGGGTCTTTCTCTATCTCTGTTGAACTCTGTGACTCGAGGAGGAGGGCGAGCGCTAGCGAGCCCGACGGAGTCCCCATAGCTCCACGACGCGCGAAGCGCTTGGACCTCGCGCCGCCACGCCACGACGCGCGAAGCGCGTGAACCTCGCCGCCACGCCGCGTGAGCCCATCGTCACGCCATCGCCACGGCTTTGTCATCGGCAGGCATCGTCCCGCGCAGCGCCGGCATGAGTATCAGCGACGTGATGATGGCGAGCACAGGGGCGATCGTCATCGCGGCAGCGGCTTCGACAACATCGGCGATGCCTCCGATGAGCAGCGCGCCGGCGGCTTGGCCGACCATGGTGCCTGTGCTGAGCAGGCCGAAGGCTTGGCCCTTGGTGGCGAGGTCGATGGATACGACGAGGCGTTCTTGCAGGGGCAGGGCGGCCGCGTAGCCGATGGCGGCGAGGCCGCCCAAAAGCGCGGCGAGCACGATCGGCGGGTGGAGGGGGCGAACACGAGGAACGGTGCGGCGAGCAGCGGGCGCAGCGGCAGCAGGAGTCGTTGGCCGGTAGTCCTGCAGGCCGATGCGGGTGCCGATGACGGCGACGACGGCCGCGCCGGCGGAGATGAGGAACAGGTTCGTGGGGGCCACCCACGTCAGCAGGATGGCGCCGAGGGCGTTGCCGACGACCTGGACGGTGCTCACCGTCATGTTGAGCGTTGCGCGCCCGAGGACGAACGCTTCCTTGGGCACGATGTCCGACAGCAGCGCGATGGTCGCGGCGAGGGCGGAGTGCATGACGGCGACGAGCACGAAGCGCATCCACCACGGCAGTGACGGGATGACCTGGATGCTGTCGACGCAGGCGGCGACGACGCCCGTCATCATCATGGCGGTGCGCGGGCGCAGGAGGTCGCTCGAGGCGAGCAGGTAGCGCGACGTGACGAGCTGGACGAGTGGCCGGCCGAACATGACCAGCGCGGTCAACAAGGGGGAGTGCGTCTGGTCGAACATCATGACGCCCAGCGCGAACGTCCCCCATGACGGCACTGACCATGAGCAGCATCCGAGAGATGAACAGCGCGCGGCACTTGGCGTTCGCGAAGAGGCTGCATCAGGTGGTCACACCACAATCTGACCCATGTCTCGTATGGCTGTGACACCGGGGGTCACTTCACGATTCAACTTCACGAGCGATGCTTCTGGTGAGAAGGCCGCCGCCCCGCGCGCAGTGCGCCCCGCCGAACGATCATCGCCCGCAAACGCGTCAGGGACGAGGCGTTTCCGGGCGATGATCGACAAGGGGAGCGAGATTACTTCAGCTGCCCACTTGTCAGACCCAGCAGGCGACGAGCGACGACGAGCAACTGGATCTGCTGCGTGCCTTCGAAGATGTCGAGGATCTTCGCGTCACGCGCCCACTTCTCGAGCAGCTCGCTCTCGGCGTAGCCGTCGACTCCGACGAGTTCGACGCACTGCAGCGCGACGTTGACGCACGTGCGGCCCGCCTTCGCCTTCGCCATCGACGCCTCCATCGAGTTGGGCTTGCCGTTGTCGGCCATCCACGCGGCACGCAACGTCAGCAGTAGCGCCGACTCGTAGTCGGCCTCCATCTGCACGAGGCGCGCCGAGGCGTACGTCTGGGCGGCGACGGGTGCGTCCCAGTCCTGGCCGTGGCCGGCCTTCTCGAGGGCGGTGCGGGTGAAGTCGAGGCAGGCGCGCGTCAGACCGACGGCCATCGCCGCGACGAGGGGGCGCGTGTTGTCGAACGTCTGCATCGCGCCACCGAAGCCGCCCTCGGTGCGGATCTTGGGGTCACCGAGCAGATCGTTCGCGGGCACACGGCAGTCCTCGAGGACGAACGCCGCCGTGTCGGAGGCGCGGATGCCGAGCTTGTGCTCGAGACGCACGAGCTTGAGGCCAGGGTTGGAGCGCTCGACGACGAACGACTTGATCGCCTTCTTGCCGAGCGAACGCTCGAGCGTCGCCCATACGACGACGAGTTCGGCGCGCTCACCGGAGGTGACGAAGATCTTCTCGCCGTTGAGGACGTACTCGTCGCCGTCCTTCGTCGCGGTCGTACGGATGTTGCCCGAATCCGAGCCGGTGTCGGGCTCGGTGATCGCCATGGCAGCCCAGCGGTTGCCGTAGCGCTCCTTCTGCTCGTCGTTCGCGACGGCGGCGATGGCGGCGTTGCCGAGGCCCTGACGCGGGATCGACAGCGTCAGCCCGACGTCACCACGGCACGTCTGCATGATCGACAGCGCCGAGCTCATGTTGGCGCCGTTCTTGTTGACCTTGCCGGCCTTCTTGCCGGACGCGGGCTTCGTCACGCCCGTCGCCTCGTCGGCGTCAGTGCTGGCCGGGGCCTGGTCGGTGCCGTCCTTGGCGCGCGTGGAACCGGCGGCGCCCGCGCCGTTGCTCGCACCCGAGTCGGTCATGCCGTCGATGAGGGCGGAGACGAGGTCGAGCTCGGCGGGGTAGGTGTGCTCGGCGAGGTCGTACTTGCGGCTGACGGGGCGGAAGACCTCGTCGGCCATCGAACCGGCCTGCTTGACGAGGGGGACGAACTTCTTCGGGATCTCGAGGTCGATCATCATTGGGTCCTTTGCTGAAAAGACGCGGAAAGAGGAGGGGTGGTGGCGCAGCGGAGCGGCCAGCTCAGACGCTGACGCCACCTTCGAGGACGCCGGCGCCGCGCAGGTCGCGGTACCAACGCTCGTTGTCGAACTCTTTGACGAAGCCGTGTCCGCCGAGCAGTTGCACGGCGTCGGAGCCGATCTGCGTGGCGTGCGTCCCGACGAGCGCGCGGGCGTGAGCGATGGTCTCGGCGGCACCGGCGTCGTCTCCGGCGTCGAGACGCGCCGCGGCGCGCAGGGTGACGAGGCGCAGCCCATCGAGTTCGATCGCGATGTTCGACACGGTGAACGCGACGGCCTGACGGTGACCGATCGGCTCACCGAAGGCCTTGCGCTCGACGACGTACTGCCTGACCTGATCGAGCACGGCGCGGCCGGTGCCGCACGCGAGGGCGGCCCACGCGAGGCGCGAGCGGCGGATGGCATCGAGGGTGTCGTCAGCCTTGCCGAGCAGGTTCTCGGCGGGCACGCGCACCCCGGCGAGGTGCAGGCGCCCGGTGTGCGCAGCGCGCACGCCCATCGCCGGCTCGTCGCTCGTCGTCAGGCCCTCGGTGCCGGCTTCGACGATGACGAGGCGCGCGGCGCCGTCGAGCATGACGCTGATGACGAACAGTTCGGCGGCATCGGCGCACGGCACGAGCGCCTTCTCGCCGGTGATGACGAGGTCGGCGCCGTCCCGGGTGGCCGTCGTCGCGGGGGTGCGCGGGTCGGCGAGCGGGCCCGCTTCGGCGAGCGCGAGCGCGGCGACGGCGGGCTTCTTCTCGTCGGTGAAGGCGGGCAGGTAGGTCTCCTGCTGCGCGGACGTGCCGTAGCCCGCGATGGCGGTCGCGACGGCGGCCGGTGCCATGATCGCAACGGCGAGGCCCATGTCGCCGCGGGCGAGCTGCTCGAGAACGAGGGCCGTCATCACGGCGCTGCGCTCCTCGGCGATGCCGCCGAGCTCGGCCGGGACGCCGACGAGCGTCAGGCCCATCTCGGTGGCCTGCGCACGGATCTCGTCGGGCAGGGCGCGCTCCGCGTCGGCCTTCGCCGCGGCGGGACGCAGCAGTTCGTCGGCCAGTTCGGCGGCGACGGCGGCGATCGTCTCCTGATCCTCGGTGGGCGTCAGGTCGAACTCGCGGCGCGGCTTCGTCGGGGCGGTGCGTGCCGCGTCGCCCGAGCCGGCCTTCTTGGTGAAGGCGCGCCCGGCCACCGTCTGAGCCTTGAAACCGGACTTGCTGCCCTGGTAGAGGGCACGCTCGACCTTGGAGCGGATCGCCGGGTTCTTGAGCAGATCGTGCCCGCCGGCCTTGGCGAGAAGGCGCAGTGCGATGGCCTGGCCCTTGTCGGCGAGGGAGGCCTGGTTGGTGGTCGAAGTCATCTCGGCCCTTTCCGTGAGTGACGGTGCGTCGGGGTGTGCGAGCGCCGTTCGAGGCGGCGTGACACGCGGCTGAAGCCGAGGTTACCTGAACGTAGGTACGCGCGGTATCGGTAACCGGGGACTGGCGTGCGGGCGAGGACGACCCGCTCCGGGGCGTGCCGCGCTAGGGTGCGGATCGTGAACATTCGCCGCGCCACCCAGGATGACGTCCCCGAGATCGTGCGCCTCAAGGCGCTGCTCATGATCGACGGGTGGCCCTTCGACATCGAACTCGACGACGCGTGGCGCGAACGGTGCGCCCGCGTCGCGCGCCAGCTGCTCGCCTCCGACGGGTACGCGTGCTTCGTCATCGACCGCGTCGAGGGCGCGGGCCCCGGCTCGCCGCTCGCGTCGTGCGTGACGGCGACCGTCGAACAGCACCTGCCCGGCCCCGACGGCTCGGGTCGCTCGGCGTACGTCGGCGACATGTGCACCGACGCCGAGTTCCGCGGCCGCGGCTGCGGCACGGCACTGCTCGACGCCGCACTGCAGTGGTGTCGCGAGCAGGAGGCCGGCTGGGTCTCGCTGTTCTCCACCGAGAGCGGCGACGCGCTCTACCGCAAGGCCGGTTTCAGCGACGAAGGGCCGTTCCAGCACCTGTCGATGGCGTTGTGACTCTCGGCCGCCCGCTGCGTCGATGACGTCGCGCGAATGTGACCGAGCTTCGCAGAGGTGGACGACAATCGCCGATGTGGACGGGATTCGCCGTTGGGGCGGGTGCTCAGCGGCCCAGGGAGCGGGTGCGGGCGGCGGCGACGACGGCGTCGAACGTCTGCTCGTCGATGTGTGAACCCTCGCGTCGCACCCTGGTGACGTCGAGTTGCAGGACTCGGTCGAGGCGCACCTCGCTGCGTCGTCCGCGGTTGTCCCAGGCGCCGGAGCCGACGTCCATCCAGTGACGCCCCGCCTGAGCTTCCTGCGCGGCGTCACGGTCGTGATCCTTGCTCGTCAGTGGAAGCGCGAGGACGACGTCTTCCAGCTCCGGGTGCCGGGCGATGACGAGAACCGGACGATCCTTGCCCTGCGAGTGGTCCTCCTCGTACGGCACCCACGCCCACACGACCTCACCCGGATCGGGATGCCCGTCGTCATGCGGCGCATAGGCCGTCGCGGGTAGCGGGGCCGTCCAGTCGCCACCATACGGGTGCGCAGAGCCGGCCGGACGAGCGTTGGGCGCGTCGTCGTGACGGTGCGACGTCGGTGCACCCGCGCGGCGTCCGTCGGGCCCGACCGTGGCGTCGGCGCGGCGCCGCGTGGACGACGTTCCACGGCGTTCGGGGTCGAGGAGCGCATTCATGCCCCCACGTGCGAGGGCGCGGGAGAGGCGGACGGCGACGGTGCGCAGGTTCATGGTCCGAACGTAGCCCGTCCGGGCGAGCGCCGGGTGCGGGGCACGCGCCGGCCGCCCGGTTGCGCTCTCACACGAACGACGGACGCAGGTGACGACGGGTGATGAAACGCACGCCGTGCGCACCCCCTCAGCGGCTCGGGGTAGGGGTACGGGTGCGGAAGAATGGATCGGTGACCGAAGCAACCGCGCTGCATGACATCTGCGACGACGAGGCCGTCGACGCCGAACGCTCGAACCGCCACGGCAGCTACCCGCGAGCCGGTCTGGCGATCCTGGCGCTGGCGCTCGGCGGTTTCGCCATCGGCACGACGGAGTTCGTCACGATGGGTCTGCTGCCGCAGATCGCGCGGGGTCTCGGCATCTCGATTCCGAGCGCCGGTCACGCGGTGTCGGCGTACGCGCTCGGCGTGGTCGTCGGTGCGCCTCTCGTCACGATGCTGTTCGCGAAGGTGCCGCGCAAGAACGTCCTGCTCGGACTCATGGTCGCGTTCTTCGTCGGCAACATCGGCTCGGCGCTCGCCTCGAGCTACCCGATGCTGCTGCTCGCGCGCTTCGTCGCGGGCATGCCGCACGGCGCGTTCTTCGGCATCGGCGCCGTCGTCGCGGCCACCCTCGTCGAGAAGCACCGGCGCACCTGGGCCGTGTCGATGATGCTCGCTGGCCTGACGGTGGCGAACATCGTCGGCGTGCCCGTCTCGACGTGGCTCGGGCAGCATCTGGGCTGGCAGTGGCCGTACGCCCTCGTCGCCGTCATCGCGTTGCTCACCGTCGTTGCGGTGTGGTTGTGGATCCCGCACCAGGGCTCCCTGGGCGTCACGTCCGTCACCGGTGAACTGAAGGCGTTGACGCGCCCGCAGGTGTGGTTCGCGCTCGCGATCGGTGTCGTCGGCTTCGGCGGCATGTTCTCGACGTTCAGCTACATCGCGCCGACGATGACGGAGCTCACCGGCTTCTCGGACGCCGTCGTGCCGGTCATCCTGGTCATCTACGGCATCGGCATGACGGCGGGTGCGTTCCTGTCCGAACGCGTCGCCATGCGCGGGCTCATGCGCGGCATCTTCGGCTGCCTCGTGACGATCGCGATCATCCTGTCGCTCTTCGGCTTCGCCGCGCACAACAAGGTCAGCGCGGTCGTGTTCGTGTTCCTGCTCGGCTGCGTGCCGACGATCATGGTGCCGATGATCCAGACGCGGCTCATGGACGTCGCCCACGAGGGCCAGTCGCTCGCGGCCGCTCTCAACCACGCGACGCTCAACGCCGCCAACGCCCTCGGCGCCTGGCTCGGCGGCGTCGTCCTCGACGCGGGGCTCGGGTACGAGTGGTGCTCGCGCGTCGGTGCCGTGCTCGCGGCGGCGGGCGCCGTCATCACGCTGGTCTCGGCATGGACGTCGCGCCGCGCCGCCGTCGCAGGCTGAGCGCGCCCCTGGTGGCGCGAGGTGGCCGCGCTGATTCGCCCAGCTCTGCCGTCATCGTGGGCACGCTCGGGCCGTGCGGATCAGCCTGAGGACGCCGTCCGATCGCTGACGAGCTTCGCGGCGAGAACACCGCCGATCGCGCCACCGAGGTGACCCTGCCACGAAACGTGGGTGCTCTGCGGAAGCACACCCCACAGCACGCTGCCGTAGACGACGGCGAGGACGAGCCCCACGACGACCTCGGGCCAGCGGCGCGTCCAGAATCCTCGGACCATGAGGTACGTCAGCCACCCGAAGACGACGCCCGAGGCACCAGCGACGGCCGTGTACGGCGGGCTGAGCAGCCACGCGGCGAGCCCCGACGTGCACGTGACGATGAACGTCACACGCGCGAGGACGGCCAGGCCGCTGAGGGCGAGGACGAACCCGAGCGGCAGCAGCAACGCACTGTTCGCCTCGAGATGAGCCCACCCGTAGTGTGCGAACGGCATGGTGAAGATCGACCACAGGTCGCTCACCTCCCAGGCCTTCAGGGAGGCGGCGGCGTCGATGGCGTGGTGCGTCAGCACGTCGAGGGCCTCGATGATCCACAGCGCGGCGACGATCAGTGCGGAGACGACGGCGGATTGCTTGACGCGCTCTGCCGCGGGGCGAAGGGTGCTGTCGAGATCCATGGGCTGGCCTCCTGTGGGGAGTGGCTCGTCGGGTCCACCGGTATGGCGTGGGTGATGCGTCGTCGGTTCGACAACGCGTGCTCGACGACACCCGATCGACGCGTATCTGTCTCGCATCGTAGTGGGGCTCTCTTCGCGTGCGCTGGATGCACGTGTCGCGTCGGCCGTCGTACGTGACGCGTGCGGCAGGGGCGTCGGGGCGTGAAAGAATGAAGGGTCGCCGGTGTGCTCCTCGCGGGGCGCGACGGGCGGCCGCAGATCGATGCGTCATCGCCGCCTCCAGGGCGCGCGGCGGCGAACACCGACCCGACGAACTTCGAGGTATCACGTTGTCACCCATGGCCCGCAAGGCACTCGAGCCCGCCGCGACGCCGCCGGAGCAGATCCGCAACTTCTGCATCATCGCGCACATCGACCACGGCAAGTCGACGCTCGCCGACCGGATGCTGAGCAAGACGGGCGTCGTCGAGGATCGGGCCATGCGTGCGCAGTACCTCGACCGCATGGACATCGAGCGCGAGCGCGGCATCACGATCAAGAGCCAGGCTGTGCGCATGCCGTGGGAGCTCGACGGTACGACCTACTGCCTCAACATGATCGACACGCCGGGGCACGTCGACTTCACCTACGAGGTGTCGCGTTCGCTCGCCGCGTGCGAGGGCGCCGTCCTGCTCGTCGACGCCGCGCAGGGCATCGAGGCGCAGACGCTCGCCAACCTGTACCTGGCGATGGAGAACGACCTCACGATCATCCCGGTCCTCAACAAGATCGACCTGCCGGCCGCGCAGCCCGAGAAGTACGCCGCGGAGATCGCCGGTCTCATCGGCTGCGAACCGGAGGACGTGCTCAAGGTCTCCGGCAAGACGGGCGTCGGTGTCGAGGAACTGCTCGACGTCATCGTCGAGAAGCTGCCTGCCCCCGTTGGTGACGCCGACGCGCCGGCCCGCGCCATGATCTTCGACTCCGTCTACGACACCTACCGCGGCGTCGTCACGTACGTGCGCGTCGTCGACGGCCGGCTCAGCCCGCGCGAGAAGATCGAGATGATGTCGACGCGCGCGACGCACGAGCTGCTCGAGATCGGCGTCAACTCTCCCGAGCCGATCCCGACGAAGGGCCTGTCCGTCGGCGAGGTCGGCTACCTCATCACCGGCGTGAAGGACGTGCGCCAGTCGAAGGTCGGTGACACGGTCACGAACGCCGCGAATCCCGCGTCCGAGGCGATCGGCGGCTACTCCGACCCGAAGCCCATGGTGTTCTCGGGTCTGTATCCGATCGACGGTTCCGACTACCCGATCCTGCGTGACGCCCTCGACAAGCTGAAGCTCAACGACGCGGCGCTCGTCTACGAACCGGAGACGTCGGCAGCGCTCGGGTTCGGTTTCCGCGTCGGCTTCCTCGGCATGCTCCACCTGGAGATCACGCGTGAACGCCTCGAGCGAGAGTTCAACCTCGACCTCATCTCGACCCTGCCGAACGTCGTCTACCAGGTGACGACGGACGACGGCGTCGTCAGCGAGGTGACGAACCCGAGCGAGTTCCCCGAGGGCAAGATCGCCGACATCACCGAACCCGTCGTGCGTTCGACGATCCTCGTGCCGAGCGAGTACATCGGCGCCGTCATGGAGCTGTGCCAGGCCCGTCGCGGCAACCTGCTCGGCATGGACTACCTGTCCGAGGAGCGCGTCGAGATGCGCTACACGCTGCCGCTCGCGGAGATCGTGTTCGACTTCTTCGACGCCCTCAAGTCGAAGACGCGCGGATATGCCTCGCTCGACTACGAACCCGCGGGGGAGCAGAGCGCCAACCTCGTCAAGGTCGACATCCTGCTGCAGGGCGACACCGTCGACGCGTTCAGCGCCATCGTGCACCGCGACAAGGCGTACGCCTACGGCACGATGATGGCGACGAAGCTCAAGGAGCTCATCCCGCGTCAGCAGTTCGAGGTGCCGATCCAGGCGGCCATCGGCACGCGCGTCATCGCCCGTGAGAACATCCGCGCCATCCGCAAGGACGTGCTCGCCAAGTGCTACGGCGGCGACATCAGCCGCAAGCGCAAGCTGCTCGAGAAGCAGAAGGAGGGCAAGAAGCGCATGAAGATGGTCGGTTCCGTCGAGGTGCCGCAGGAGGCCTTCATCGCCGCGCTCAGCCAGGGCGAGTCGGCGGAGAAGAAGAAGTGAGCAAGCCCGGTTACGTTCCGGGTGCGACGTCCGGCCAGCCGTCGGAGGGCGCGGGGGAGCACCCGCAGGTCGGGCCGCGCCCACTCGCACGCACGCGCTCGTTCACGCGCCGCGGCGGCCGGATGCCGGAGCGTCACCATCGTGCGCTGAGTGACAACGGTGAGCAGTACGTCCTCGACGTTCCCCGCAAGCCGGGGACGACCGAGCCCGTCGATGGTTTCCGGCTCGACATCGCCGAGGTGTTCGGACGCCGGGCGAAGCTCGTCGTCGAGATCGGTTCGGGCGCGGGGGATCAGATCGTCCATGCAGCGCTCGAGCACCCCGAGACGGATTTCATCGCTCTGGAGGTGTGGCGTCCCGGCATCGCGCAGACGATCTCGAAGGCCGTCCACGCGGGCGTGACGAACGTGCGTCTCATCGAGATCGACGCCTCCGAAGCGCTCGATCGGCTCTTCGCGCCGGGCAGTGTCGACGAGGTGTGGACGTTCTTCCCCGACCCGTGGCCGAAGACGAAGCACCACAAGCGTCGTCTCGTGCAGCTCGGCTTCGCCGACGTCGTCGCCGACGTCCTCGTGCCCGGCGGCACCTGGCGCCTCGCGACCGACTGGGCCGACTATGCCTGGCACATGCGTGACGTCGTCGAGGCGTCGCCGCGCTTCACCAACCCGTGGACCGGGCGCCTCGCGGACGCCGGGGACGCCCACGTCGATCCCGAGGGCGCGCGCGGAGGGTTCGCGCCGCGCTTCGAGGGCCGCACGACGACCCGCTTCGAGACGAAGGGTCTCAAGGTCGAGCGCATCGTGCGCGACCTCGAGGTGAAGCGAGCC
Organism: Dermacoccus sp. Ellin185; assembly: GCF_000152185.1. Taxonomy (NCBI): domain Bacteria; kingdom Bacillati; phylum Actinomycetota; class Actinomycetes; order Micrococcales; family Dermacoccaceae; genus Dermacoccus; species Dermacoccus sp. Ellin185. Next base: position 24,015 of record NZ_AEIQ01000045.1, read on the forward strand.
AACTGAGCGGTGCCGCGCGGTCCCCACGGCGTTCGGGCTCGGTGTCCCCGGCGCGGCTGATCGGGCGCGAACGCCGATACTCGCGGGTAACCTTGGGGCCATGAATCAGGTCTACGGCATGTACAAGAAGCTCACCGCGAAGAACGACAAGGCGGGGCGCGCAGCGTTCTCGGCCGCGTTCGCGCTCAAGGCGCCCTACTTCCGCACGATCGCCCCGATGATCCAGACGATGGAACCGCACCGCGGCGTCGTGAAGATCAAGAAGTGGTGGGGTGTGCAGAACCACATCGGCACCGTGCACGCCATCGCCATCGCCAACGGCATGGAGTGCGCCACGGGCCTGCTCGCGGAGGCGACGACGCCCGACGACATGCGCTGGATCCCCAAGGGCATCACGCTCGACTACGTCGCGAAGACGCCCGGCGACATCGAGTGCGTCGCCGAGACGACGCCGGAGGACTGGGACAAGGAGCCGCCGTTCCAGGTCGACGTCAAGGTGACGGGGCGCCTCGTCAAGGACGGCACGGTCGCCGTCGAGGGCATCATCCCGATCTACGTCTCGGCCAAGAAGAAGAAGTGACGTTCACCCCGCCGCCGTGGCCAGAAGCGCCGCGGCGGCGGGGTTCGTCAACCGCCGTGGGCCGGCCCAGACGGCCCTCAGGTTGCGGGTGAGGTCGACGCCGTCGACGCCGACCTCCACGAGGGTGCCCGCACGCAGCGCGTCGTCGACAGCGAGCCGGCTGAGGACGGCGGGAGCCGTCCCGGCCGCGGCGGAAACCCGCACGGCGGCGTTGCTCGCCAGCTCGAGCGCCGGGGGAGCGACATCGAGCGGCGCGAGGGCGCGGCGCAAGGCCACCCGCGTGCCCGAGCCCGACTCGCGCGCGACGAGCGGTGTGGCCGCCAGTTCCTCGGCGCGGACACGTGAGCGCGCGGCCCACGGATGCTGCGGCGCGACGACGAGGACGAGGTCGTCATGCGCGACGACGACGGAGTTCAACCCGCGCGGAGCGCCGGGGCCCTCGATGAACCCCAGATCCACCTCACCGCCGCGTGCCGCGGCGAGCACCTCCGTCGTGTTGCCGACGGCTACCGAGATGCCGCGCGTCTCGCCAAGCGATGGGTCGTGAGGGGAAGCGCCACCGGCGCCCGCGCCACCCGCGGCGTGCTGCCACCCCGCGATCCATCCCGGTAACAGGTGTTCGGCGACCGTCTGGCTCGCCATGACGACGAGGGGCGCCTGCGTACGAGCGCGCAGTGCCGCGACTCCCGTCTCGAGGGCGCGCGCCGCCTCGAGCGTCGCGCGCGCCCATTCGACGACGAGCAGGCCGTCGGTCGTGACGCGGGCACCGGTCGTCGCGCGATGGATGAGCGACAGGCCGAGCCCGCGCTCCAGCCGGGCGATGCTGCGACTCGCGTTGGGTTGCGCCACCCCGCAGCGTCGGGCGGCCGCACTGAGCGAGCCCTCATCGGCGAGTGCCACGAGCAGTTCGAGCGTCGCGAGGTCGGGCCAGGTCGTCACCACTCCAGCCTATATGCGAAACGCATACCCCCATGCCGGATATAGGGCTACCGGGCGAGCCGACACGGCGGGAGCATGGAACCCATGAGCACAGCCACCGCCACCGACGTCATGCCTCACCGCACCACCGGCTCGTTCTTCGCGAACACGACGGTGCCCGCGGCGTCGCCGGCTTGGTACGGCAGTGTCATGGGCAGCGCCATCCTGGCGACGCTGAGCGAACTGCGCACCGACGTCATCCCGTTCGGTCACCTGCTCGCCGTGGTGTTCTGGCTCATCGCCTGTACGTTGCTCGTCGCCCTCACCGCCGCGTTCGTCGTCCGTATCGCTCGTGACCGCGACGCGTTGCGTGCGAGCATCGCGAACCCCGTCGCGATGGCGCAGTGGGGCATGGTCTCGATGGGCGTCCTGGCCGTCGGTTCGGCGACATCGGCGGTGCTCCCGACAATCTCCGCGGGCCTGAGGGACGCAGCCTGGCGGGCCGACCTCGTCCTGTGGGTCGTCGGCACCGTCATCGGCCTCGCCACCGCCGTCGCCGTGCCGGCCCGTCTGCTCGTCGCCGACCCCAGCACACCGACGACCGCGTGGGGTCTGGCGGTCGTGCCGCCGATGGTCTCGGCGACCGCCGGCGCCGGCATCGTCGGTTGGCTGAGCGACCCGCAGGCGCGCGTGTGGGTGCTGCTCGCGAGCGCGGCCTGCTTCTTCGTTGCGCTCGTGCTCGGGGTCATCATCTTCGCGATCGCCTACCGCCACCACTGGCTCGTCGAGCCGCTGCCGCTCGCGGCGTCGATCACCGCGTGGCTGCCGCTCGGCGTCGTCGGGCAGTCGACGGCGGCTGCGCAGGCCATCGCGAGGCAGTCGGCGTCGATGCTGCAGGGCCCGTTCGCGACGACGGTGACCCAGGCCGGGCACGTCTACGGCTACGTCGTGCTGACGATCGGGGTGCCGCTCGTCGCCTGGGCGCTCGCCATGACGGTGCGTGGCTTCACGAAGCGCATGCCGTTCAGCCCAGGCTGGTGGGGCATGACGTTCCCCGTCGGCACGCTCGTGCTCGGCTCGACGATGCTGGGGCGCAGCTCGCACCACGCGATCTTCACCTGGGCCGGTGCGGCGCTGTATCTCTTCCTGCTCGGCACCTGGAGCGTCTGCGCGATCAGCTCGCTGCTCGCGGTATGTCACCAGCGCGCTCTGCGTCACGCCTGAACGCGGCGATGAGCTGGGCGCGGCAGGGATGGACGGCAACGGTGCGACGCCGAGCGGTGCGACAATGACCAGATGCCGCAGATGCCCGACGGAATCCCCGCCCCTGACGACGGTGCCGTCCCGTCCGCTGCGCTCGCGACGCTGGCGGGCGGGGCGTTCGGGCTCTACGTCCACGTGCCGTTCTGCGTGACGCGCTGCGGTTACTGCGACTTCAACACCTACACGCTCACCGAGCTCGGTGAGCCGGGCGCGAGCGTCAGCACGTACGCGGACGCCGCGCTGCGCGAGCTGGATCTCGCGGCACGCGAGCTGGGCGAGGCGCCCAGCGGCGTCCCCGTCATCGAGACCGTCTTCATCGGCGGCGGCACCCCGACGATGCTGCCCGCCGACGACCTCGTCCGCATCCTCGCGAAGGCGCGCGAGCTGTTCGGTCTCGCCGAGGGGTGCGAGGTCACGACGGAGGCCAACCCCGATTCGGTCGACGAGACCTACCTGCGCACCCTCGCCGACGGTGGTTTCACGCGCGTCAGCATCGGCATGCAGTCGGCCGTCCCGCACGTGCTCGCGACGCTCGAGCGCACGCACAACCCGGCCAACGTCGAACGCGCCGTGCGCGCCGCGAAGGACGTCGGGCTGCAGGTCAGCATCGATCTCATCTACGGCGCGCCGGGTGAGAGTCTCGACGACTGGCGCACCTCGCTCGACGCGGCGATCGCGCTGGAGCCCGACCACATCAGCGCCTACGCCCTCGTCGTCGAGGAGGGCACGAAGATGGGGGCGCAGGTGCGTCGCGGCGAGCTGCCCCTGCCCGATGACGACGACGAGGCCGACAAGTACGAGCTCGCCGACGCCTTGCTCGCGGATGCCGGGTACGACTGGTACGAGGTGTCGAACTGGGCGCGCTCGCCGCAGACGCAGTGCCGCCACAACCTCGCGTACTGGCGCGACGAGCCGTGGTGGGGCGTCGGCCCCGGCGCGCACAGCCACGTCGGCGGCGTGCGCTGGTGGAACGTCAAACATCCGCGCGCCTACGCCCAACGCGTCAACGCGGGGCTCTCGCCGGCGCTGGCAGGCGAACTGCTCGAAGAGCGTCAGCGCTATGAGGAACGCGTCCTGCTCCAGGTGCGCCTCGCCGAGGGACTTCCTCTCGACATGCTCGACGATGACGGGCGACGCGCCGTCGCCGGCCTCGTCGCCTCGGGGCTGATCGACGGCCCGTCAGCGGTGCGCGACAAACGAGTTCGTCTGACGCTGCGCGGTCGCCTGCTCACCGACACCGTCGTGCGGGCGCTGCTCGCGATCTGAGCCGCGCGCACCGAGACGCCTGCCTCCCGGGGCTGGCCTGCCTCAGGGGCGATCCCCGGGCCCCTGCGTGCCCGCCTGCGCCGACCCCGAAGACCGAAGGGGGCGCCGATGAACGGCTCTGACTACTCGACGACGACGCTGCCGCTCCTGTTCGTCTTCATCTCCTTCGTCGTCACCTTCCTCGTGACGCGCCTCATCCGCGCCGGCAAGGGTCCGTTCAAGGGACAACGTCTCCCAGGACGGCGTCCACGTCCACCACGCCGTCTAAGGCATCTTCGCGCTGCTTGGCCGGCGCGGTCATGAACACGGCGGCCGAGAGCTCGGTCTTCCGCGTCCTGGGGGCGATCCTCATCGGCGCGGGCGCCTCGCTCATCCTCGACGAGTTCCCGCGGATCCTGCACCTGCGCGACGTGTACTAAAAGCGCGAGGGGCACGCCTCCGTGCAGACCGTGGCGGGCGCCGCGACGTCCCGACCAGAAGGCCACGTAGGCATGAAGCTCGCCATCGTCGTCATCCTGTCGATGACCATGCTCATCACGCTGTTCTCGGCGCGCCTCGAGCGCTGGAAGATCACCATGGCCATGGTGTTCGCCGGCGCGCTCGTCGGCTGGGGCACGAGCGTGCCGATCATCGAGGCGATGGGCAACCCGTCGGCCGAACGCGCCGTCGAGATCGTGCTCGCCCTGCTGCTGTTCCTCGACACCACGCCGGTGAAGAAGCTGCGGCGACGCACGACCGGCCTGCTCGTGCGGCTCGTCTTGCTCGGCGTCTCACTCTGCCTGGTCCTCGCCACCGTCGTCGCGGGGATGATGTTCCCGCACGAGCGGCTCGTCGTCTGCCTGATTCTCGCCTGCATCATCGTGCCGACCGACATGGCGCCCGCTGCACGCGTGCTGGGCGACCGGCGCATCCCGATCAGCATCCGCGACCTGCTCAACACCGAGAGCGGCTACCACGACGGTGTCGTCGCCCCATCTTCCTCTTCGGGACTCAGCTGCTCGAGACCAGGGACGACAACAGCGGCGTCGAGGCGCTCGCGGACATGGTGCCGGCGGCGGCCTACGCCATCCTCGTCGGTGTCGTCATCGGCGACGAGACTGCCGGCGAACATGGCGAGCAGCAGGAGGCCGAGGGCACCGAGGACGTTCTTGAGCGCCGAACGCTTGTCGACGGCGGCGACGCCCTCCGCGCTAACGGGGGGGGCCGGGGTCAGGGCAGGGATGATGATTCTTTTCTGAAATCGGGTAGGACGAAGCGCCGCGGCACGGGGTGCCGAGGGAACGTTGTCAGGGGTGGGGGCGAGCCCAGCGCTCACACGAGGTGCGCTGTTGGGGCGGGGCGTCGCGACGTGGGCCGCATCAGTTGAGGATGCGGATCTGGAACGGGTAGTCGTAGCTCTCGCCACGCGCCGAGCGCAGCGCTCCCTTGACGTGGCACCACGCGGCGACCAGGAAGATGACGGCCCAGAGCACGAGCGCGACGGGAATGCCGACGAGGGTTAAGACCAGAACCCAACCGACGATGTAGAGAATCGAGAACGCAACGTTGAAGTTGAACGCCCCGGCCGCTGCGCGGCGCACCGCGGCGGAGCGGTTTCTGTAGATGAACCACACGATGAGCGGGCCGAGGAAGCTCACCCATCCCGCAGACAGGATCGCGGCGGCCGGCGCTGACAGGTGCGCGACGATCGAGGCGGCGCGCTCGTCATCGCTGAGGTGACCCTGGCCGGTGACGGGCGGCTCGGCGCCGTACGGAGCGCCGGCCAGCCGTCCGGCTCCCTGGCCCTGCGTGCGCTCGTCGGGGTAGGGGTACGGCTGGGAGTTGCTCACGACGTCTCCTGGTGTCGAAGGGTGAATCTCTCGTTCACCGACCATGATTCCGTGTCTGCGTCCCGAGCGCATCCCCCGCGGGATCGATATTCGCGGGCCCCGGCGTCCATCCCGGGGATGATGTCGGCGCACGCCGCGCCATCCCGGCGTCTCACTGCTGCGCGGGGTCGGTGACGAAGTCGATGAGCTCCTCGACGCGTCCGAGCAGTTCGGGTTGCAGGTCGGCGTACGTGCGCACGGTGCCGAGGATCTGCTTCCATCCGCGCGCGACGTCCGCCTGCGTCGCGTGCGGCCAGCCGAGCTCGGCGAGGATGCCGTGCTTCCACGACTGCCCCTTGGGGATGACGGGCCACTTCGACCAGCCGAGCCGCTCGGGTCGTACGGACTGCCACACGTCGACGTAGGGGTGGCCGACGATGAGCACGTGGTCGCGTGCCTGCGGCAGGGCGCGTGCCTTCTCGACGATTCGTGCCTCCTTCGTGCCGGGCACGAGGTGGTCGACGAGGATGCCGAGGCGGCGTCCCTTCTCGGGTCGGAAGTCGCGGATGACGGCCGCGAGATCGTCGACGCCCTCGAGGTATTCGACGACGACGCCCTCGATGCGCAGGTCGTCACCCCACACCTTCTCGACGAGTTCGGCGTCGTGCCGTCCCTCGACGAAAATTCGCGAACCCAGCGCGACGCGCGCCTTCGCCCCGGGCACGGCGAGCGAACCGGACGCCGTCCGCCCGGCCTGCGTCTGCTGCTCGGCGAGGCGCGCGGCGGTGGCGGGTCGGGGCGCAACGAGTGTCACGGGTTCGCCGTCGACGAGGAAGCCGGCGCCGAGCGGAAATCCGCGGGCCTTGCCGAAGCGGTCCTCGAGGAAGACGACGTGCTGCCCGCCCGACTTCTCGACGCGCACGACGGCGCCGACGTAACCGCTCTGGGCGTCCTCGACGACGACGTCGAGCTCAGCGGGCACCTCGCGCGAACGCCCACGTCGAGGCGCGCGCCAATCGCCGGAGAGGACGTCGGAGCCGTAACGGTCGGTCATGGCGATCAGGGTAGAACCGCCCACCGACAACCGCCGTCGCGGCGCGCCGAGAACGATGGTCGCGGGCGCAGCCAGGCGCCCGTCGCGGCGTCGCCGAGGGCCGGGGAGCGCGCGCCTGCCGACCGACGGACGATGGACGACGGCGCGAGGGAACCGCCCGCGACGCTGTGGGCGAACACACCCCGCATGATTTGGCACTCGCTCGGCGTGAGTGCCAATCTTGGACGGACTGCAGATCGAAGGACGGTATCGAGGCGCGGGAGGTGAGCGCATGAGCGACGAACGGCGGCTCGAGGTGCTGCGCGCCATCGTGCAGGACTATGTCGCGACGTCCGAACCGGTGGGTTCGAAGGCGTTGCTCGAACGTCATCAGCTCGGCGTCTCCGCCGCGACGATCCGCAATGACATGGCCGCCCTCGAGGACGCCGGTCTCATCTCCGCGCCGCACACCTCGGCCGGTCGCGTGCCCACCGATGCCGGCTATCGAATCTTCGTCGACCGCCTCAGCCAGGTGCGGCCGCTGAGCGCGACACAGCGTCGCGCGATCGAGACGTTCTTGCGTCAGAGCGTCGACCTCGACGACATCGTCGAACGCACCGCCCGGCTGCTCGCCACACTGACGAACCAGGCCGCCGTCATGCAGTACCCGTCGCTGCGGCGCTCACGGGTGCGACACATCGAGCTGGTGCCGGTCGCCGAGGGGCGCCTGTCGCTCGTCGTCATCCTCGACTCAGGTCGCATCGAGCAGCGTCTCGTCTCCGTCGCCTCCGCCGACGACGAGCGCCTCGTCCAGACGCTGCGAGCGCGCGTCAACGAGGTCTCCGGCGCGCGGTTGCTCACCGAGGCCGCCGCGGCCATGACCGAGCTGGGCGCGGAGTTCGAGCCGGGGCAGCGTGCTGACGTCGACACGATCGTCGCGACGATCGCCGCGGTGTTCGCCGAGGACCGGGAGGAGCGCGTCGTGCTCGCGGGGACGGCGAACCTCGCGCGTGCCGGGCTGCGCGACGACGCGGGCCTCAGCGTCAGCCGTGTTCTCGAGGCGCTGGAGGAGCACGTCGTCCTCATGCGCCTCATCAGCACACGCGACGACGATCCGACGCACGAGGTGACCGTCCGCATCGGCGCCGAGAACGACTTCGCAGGCCTCGAGTCGACCTCGCTCGTGACGACGGCCTACGGCAGCGACGCCGTCGCGACGCTCGGCGTGCTCGGCCCGACCCGCATGGACTACCCGCAGACGATGGCGAACGTGCGCGCGGTCGCCCGCTACGTCTCCGAACTTCTCGAGCAGTGATGGCTCGGGCGCACCACGACCACATGAGTGACGAAATCTTCACCCGTCGAAAGCAAGGATGCTCGTGAACGACTACTACGCCGAACTCGGTGTCACGCGTGAGGCCTCCGTCGAGGAGATCAAGCGCGCCTACCGCAAGAAGGCCCGCAAGCTGCACCCCGACGTCAACCCCTCCCCGGAGGCGGCCGAGGAGTTCAAGCGCGTCGGGCAGGCCTACGACGTGCTCGGCGATCCGCAGAAGAAGGCGGCCTACGACCAGGGCGTCGACCCCTACGCGCCCGGCGGTAGCGCCGGGTTCAGCTTCAGCGACATCATGGACGCGTTCTTCACGGGGGGTGCCGCAGGGGGAGGCGGCGGCCCGCGCAGCCGCGTCCAGCACGGCCAGGACGCGTTGCTGCCGCTCGACATCCAACTCGCCACGGCCGTCTTCGGCGGCGAGCAGGAGCTGACGTTCGACACGGCCGTCGTCTGCTCGACCTGTCATGGCGACGGTTCGCGTCCCGGCACGGGCAAGCACACGTGTGACGTGTGCGGCGGTGCGGGGCAGACGCAGCAGGTGCAGCGCAGCTTCCTCGGCCAGGTGTTGACGTCGCGTCCGTGCACCGCGTGCCAGGGGTACGGCGACATCATCGACAGCCCGTGTTTCGAGTGCGACGGCAACGGCCGCAAGCGCGACACGCGCACCATCACGATCAAGGTACCCGCCGGCGTCGACACCGGCACGCGCATCCAGCTGCGTGGTGAAGGCGAGGTCGGCCCCGGCGGCGGCCCCGCCGGTGACCTGTACGTCGAGGTACGCGTCGAGAAGCACCCGATGTTCCAGCGTCAGGGCGACGATCTGCACTGCTCGCTCGAGCTGCCGATGTCGGCCGCGGCGCTCGGCGCCACGGTGCCGTTCGAGACGCTCGACGGCTCGCGCGACATCGACATCAAGGCCGGCACGCAGCCCGGCGACGTCATCACCCTCAAGGGCCTCGGCGTCACGCGGCTGCGCACCGACAACCGCGGCGACCTGCTCGTGCACGCCAACGTGCGCACCCCGAGCAAGCTGACGGCCGAGCAGGCCGACCTGCTGCGTCAGTTCGCCGAGTCGCGCGGAGAGGACTCGCCGGCGCCGAAGTTCCAGCCCGTCAACCAGGGCCTGCTCGGCAAGCTGCGTCAGGCCTGGAAGGGCTGAGGCGTGACCGCGCACCTCTACTTCGTCGCACCCGGCGCTCTGTCCGACGACATACCGCCGGGTGCACCCGTCGTGCTCGCGGGTGACGAGGGACGCCACGCCGTCACCGTCAAGCGGATGGGTGTCGGTGAGCAGATCCTGCTCGCCGACGGCCACGGCCTCGTCGCGCACGCCGTGGTCGCAGAGACCACGAAGGGCGAGCTGACGGCGCACGTGCGCGAGGTGACGCGCGAGACGCCGCCGGCGGTGACGTTCACGCTCGTCCAGGCGCTCGCTAAGGGCGATCGCGACCTGCAGGCGGTGGAGGCGGCGACGGAGCTCGGCGTCGACGCCGTCGTGCCGTGGCAGGCGGAGCGTTCCATCGTGCAGTGGAGGGGTGAGCGCGCCGAGAAGGCCCGCCGTAAATGGGTGGCGCAGGCCGAGGCGGCCACGAAACAATCACGACGGGCGACGCCCCCGCGCATCAGTGACCTCGTGACGAAGAACGCTGCGGCGCAGGCGATCTCGGCCACCGTCGCGGAGGGCGGCCTCGCGCTCGTCCTGCACGAGGACGCCGAGGCGAGTCTCGCGCAGGTCGAGCTGCCGTCGGCCGGTGACGTGATGCTCGTCGTCGGCCCCGAGGGCGGCATCACGCCCGCCGAGCTCGACGCGTTCGTCGCGGCCGGTGCCACGCCGGTGCGGATGGGCGCCACCGTGCTGCGTTCGTCGTCGGCCGGCCCGGCGGCGCTCGCCGCCCTGCTCGCGCGCTCGCGCTGGGTCTGAGCGCCCGAGCGACCACTAGACTGGAGACACGATGACTGACGCTTCCGCGCCCTCCGAGCGCACCCCTCACGACCCTGACGGCCAGGCTGCCTCGCAGCAGACGCGCATCGTCATCCCGCCCGACGTCGCGATGGTGCAGTTGCTCGGGCCGCAGGATCAGCTGATGCGCACGATCGAGCGCGCCTTCCCGCGCCTGTTCGTCTTTGCGCGCGGCAATGAGCTGACGATCGACGGCCCGCGCGAGGACACGGCGATCGTCGAGACCCTCGTCGGTGAGCTGCTCACGATGATCGACGCGGGCCACCAGATCAACCGTGACGCCGTCGAGCGCTCCATCGGCATGCTGCGCGGCAAGAACGCGCAGCGCCCCGCCGACGTGCTGACGACGAACATCATCTCCAGCCGCGGGCGCACGATCCGCCCGAAGACACTGGGGCAGAAGGAGTACGTCGACGCGATCGACCGCAACACGATCGTCTTCGGCATCGGCCCGGCCGGTACGGGCAAGACGTATCTGGCGATGGCGAAGGCCGTCGCGGCGCTGCAGGCCAAACAGGTCAACCGCATCATCCTGACGCGCCCTGCCGTCGAGGCCGGTGAGCGCCTCGGCTTCCTGCCCGGCACGCTCAACGACAAGATCGACCCGTATCTGCGTCCGCTCTACGACGCGCTGCACGACATGATCGACCCCGACTCGATCCCGAAGCTCATGGCCGCAGGCACGATCGAGGTCGCGCCGCTCGCGTACATGCGCGGGCGCACGCTCAACGACTCGTTCATCATCCTCGACGAGGCGCAGAACACGAGCAGCGAGCAGATGCGCATGTTCCTCACGCGCCTCGGCTTCGGTTCGAAGATCGTCGTGACGGGTGACGTCACGCAGGTCGACCTGCCGGGTGGCACGACGTCGGGCCTGCGGGTCATCGAGGACGTGCTCACCGGAATCGATGACGTCCACTTCGCCCACCTCGACTCGAGCGACGTCGTGCGTCACCGCCTCGTCTCCGACATCGTCGACGCCTACGGCCGCTACGACGCGGCAGCCGAGCGTCGCCGCGCCGAGGCGAAGAAGCGCCGCGAGGCGCGCGCCGGCGGCGAGGGGCAGCCGGCATGACGATCGACATCGCCAACGAGACCGACGTCGACGTCGAGCTGGACGAGATCCACGACTGCGCGCGCTACGCGATGGACGCGATGTTCGTCCACCCCAACGTCGAGCTGAGCATCCGCATCATCGACGAGGCAGCGATGGAGACGCTGCACGTGCAGTGGATGGATCTGCCGGGCCCGACGGACGTCATGAGCTTCCCGATGGACGAGCTGACGCCCGGCAGCGAGCGCGAGCCGTCCCAGGAGGGCATGCTCGGCGACATCGTCCTGTGCCCGAGCGTCGCCGCCGCGCAGGCGGCCGCAGCCGGGCACGACACGATGGAGGAGCTGCTGCTGCTCACCGTCCACGGTGTGCTGCACCTGCTCGGCTACGACCACGCCGAACCGGACGAGCGCGTCGAGATGTTCGAACTGCAGCGCACGATCCTGCTCACCTACCTCGCGAGCCGCGGGCGCAGCACGGAGGCGGGCACCATCCGCATCGCGCCGCCGTCCGGGCGCGAGTGACCCCGCAGACCTTGGGAGTGAACCGCACGTGACCATCGTGCTGATCGCCGCGCTCGTCAGCGTGGTCATGGGCTTCGTCTTCGCCCTCGTCGAGTCGGCGCTCGGGCGCGTGACGCGCCACCGCGTCGTCGCGCTCGCCGAGGAGGGCCACGCCGGCGCCTCGGCGCTCGGACGCATCGTCGACAACCACGCGACGGCGCTCATGGTGCTGACGTTCCTGCGCGTCGGCGCCGAGATGACGGCCGCCGTCCTCGTCACCGTCGCCGCGACACGCGCGTTCGACGGCGCGTTCTGGCCGAGCCTCGCGACGGCCGTCGCCGTCATGGCGATCGCCTCGTTCGTGCTCGTCGGCGTCTCGCCGCGCACGCTGGGCCACCAGCACGCCGACAAGGTGGCGCTCGCGACGGCGCGGCCCGTCCTCGTCGCGCTCACGGTGCTCTCACCGCTCGCGCGGCTGCTCGTGACGCTGGGCAACGCCGTCACCCCGGGTGAGGGCTACAAGGACGGCCCATTCGACTCCGAGGCGGAGTTGCGCGAGTTCGTCGACCTCGCCGAGGATTCCGACCTCATCGAGGCCGACGAGCGGCGCATGATCCACAGCGTGTTCGAGCTTGGCGACACGATCGTGCGCGAAGTCATGGTGCCGCGCACCGACATGATCACGATCGACGGCTACAAGAGCCTGCACCAGGCGATGAACCTGTTCGTGCGCTCCGGCTACTCGCGCGTGCCCGTCATCGGCGAGAACTCCGACGACCTCGTCGGCCTGCTGTACTTCAAGGACGTCGTGCGGCGCACGCTCACCGGCGACGCGGACGCCATCGCCATCTCCGAGGTGATGCGCGATCTCGCGTTCGTGCCCGAGTCGAAGCCCGTCGACGCGTTGCTCAAGGAGATGCAGCGCGACCGCGTCCACTTCGCCGTCGTCATCGACGAGTACGGCGGCACCGCCGGCATCGTGACGATGGAGGATATCGTCGAGGAGATCGTCGGCGAGATCGACGACGAGTACGACCGCGTGTCGCCCGGCGTCGAGGAACTGGGGGACGGCCGCACGCGCGTTCCGGCTCGCATGTCGATCGACGACCTGAGCGAGATGTACGGCGTCAGCATCGACGAGGACGACATCGACACCGTCGGTGGTCTGCTGGCCAAGCTCGTCGGGCGCGTGCCGCTCGTCGGCGCGAGCGGCGAGATCGACGGGCTGCGCCTCACGGCTGAGAAGATGGCAGGACGACGCCACCAGCTCGCGACGTTGATCGTCGAGCGTGTGGAACCCGAAGATCCCACCGACCCGGACGGGCGTGGGGACGAGCGCAGCGCCGAGACGCGCGGCGAGGAGACGGATCGATGACCGAGCACGACACGACCCACGACGGCGAGATCTACCGCGCCGGTTTCGCCTGCCTCGTCGGGCGGCCCAACGCGGGCAAGTCGACGCTGACGAACGCGCTCGTCGGCGACAAGGTGGCGATCACCTCGAGCAAGCCGCAGACGACGCGTCACACGATCCGTGGGATCGTGACGCGCCCCGACGGCCAGATCGTCCTCGTCGACACCCCCGGCCTGCACAAGCCGCGCACGCTGCTCGGTGAGCGCCTCAACGACGTCGTGCGCGAGACGCTGCTCGACGTCGACGTCATCGGGTTCTGCCTGCCCGCCGACCAGAAGATCGGCCCGGGCGATCAGTTCATCGCGAAGGACCTCGCCGAGCTGCAGCGCGTGCGCAAGCGCCCCGTCGTCGCGCTCGTGACGAAGACCGACACCGTCGATCGGGAGCGACTCGCCGAGCACCTCATCGAGGTCGACCGTCTCGGGGAGTGGGCCGCGATCGTTCCGTGTTCGGCGGTTTCGGGCAAGCAGGTCGATGATGTGGCGAACGTGCTGCTGGGTTACCTGCCCGAGTCGCCTCAGCTGTACCCCGACGACGTGCTGACCGACGAGTCGGACACCGTCATGATCGCCGAGCTCATCCGCGAGGCCGCGCTCGAGGGCGTGCGTGACGAGTTGCCGCACTCGTTGGCCGTCGTCGTCGAGGAGATGGTGCCGCGTGAGGATCGCCCGGCCGACAAGCCGCTCATGGACGTGCGCGTCAACATCTTCGTCGAGCGTCCCAGCCAGAAGGCCATCATCATCGGCCGCGGCGGTTCGCGGCTGCGCGAGGTCGGCACCACGGCGCGCGAGGGCATCGAGAAGCTGCTCGGGCAGCGGGTCTACCTCGACCTGCACGTCAAGGTGGCGAAGGACTGGCAGCGCGACCCGAAGCAGCTGGGCAAGCTGGGATTCAACTTCTGAGGTTTTCGTATGAGTGAGCACATGAAGGACCACGAGGCGTGGGCCGAGTTCGGTGACGTGCTGCGGTTGCCGATCAACCCCGAGACCGACTATGTCGGCGGGATTCCCTGGGAGGGAGCCGGGTTCAAGCCTGAGTTGCCGCTCGTCGACATCGGCCCCGGCTCGGGCCTGACGACGGTCGCGCTCGCCGAGCAGTTCCCCGACGCCGAGATCATCGCCGTCGAACCCGACCCGTGGATGCGCTCGATGCTCATGATGCGCATCTCCGAGCGCGACTCGCTGCGTGCACGCGCCACCGTCGTGCCGAACTCGATCCTCGACGCGTGGATGCCCGAGCAGATCGGTGGCGCGCTGCTGTTCAACGTCATCTACTTCCTCGGCGGACGCGCGCGCCTCGCGTTCTGGGATCGCATGGCGCAGGTGCTGCCCGAGGGCGCACCGATCCTCATGAGCCGCGCGTACGGCGTCGTCGACACGGGTGAGGAGCTCGTGCGCACGGCGAGTTCGACGATGGGGCGCAACACCTACGAGCGGTGGCGTCAGACGGTTCCGGTCAAGGACGGGCGCGTCGAGATCACCAACACGTACAAGACGATCCGCGGCGGCGAGGTCGTGCGTGAGGTGACGACGAAGATCGCGCCGTTCTCGCTCGACGAGGAACTCGTCGTCTCCGAGATCCCGATCGGCAAGTTCGCCATCGAGGAACTGAGCGAGAAGTACCTCGTCATCCGCCGCGCGCCCGACATCCGACGCTGAGCGCTCGTCGCCGACCGCTTGCCTGAGGTCTGAAAGTCCGCAATTCGTGATTGCAGTCCTCACGAGATGAGTTGAGGTCCGAAACCCTGCAGTGCAGAGTGTCGGACCTCAACTCGTCTGGGCCGGGTTCGCACAGCGTGGGAGGTCACACGACGCGCAGGGCCTCGACGGGCGTCACCGTCGTGGCGCGACGCGCGGGCGGCAGGGCCGCGACGAGGACCAGCGCGAGAGCTGCGACGACGATGACGGCGAGCACCTCGAACGGTAGACCCCAGACGAAGCCGTCGTTGCCGGCCCCGATGAGCGACTGCGCGCCGAGCGAACCGAGCAGCACGCCGAGGGCGATGCCGACGAGCACGGCCGTCAACCCGAGCGCGAGCGACTCGCGCGTCACCATGCCGCGGATCTGACGCGCCGTGAAGCCCATGGCGCGCAGCATGCCGATCTCGCGGCGGCGCTGGATGACGACGAGCGACATCGTGCTGACGAAGCCGACGCCCGCGATGATCGAGGCGATGACGACGAGCGCCATCATGAGGATCGAGACCATGTGCATGACGTCGAGCGCTTGTGCCCTCTCAGCGGCGCTCAGATCCCACGTCGTGATCGACTCCGACAGCGCGGCGCTGCCGGAGGCGAACGTCGTGACGAGGCCGACGCCGATGACGAGGCCGAGCGCGGCGCGCGTCGCGCGCATCGGGTCAGCGACGGCGTTGCGGCGTGCGATGCGCGCGTCGGGACCGGCTCCGAGCAGGCGTCCGAAGATGGCGACCAGGCGCGGCAGGACGAAGGGCGCGCCCGTGATGAGACCGAGACGGCGCACGCGTGCGTCGCGGTGCACGCCGAGCTTGGCGCAGATCGGGGCGTAGAGAAAGTCACCGAAGATGATGAAGGCGCGCGGGTCGACGAGCTGCATGGCGCCGCCTGCTGCCGCCAGGACGAACATCAGGCGCAGGGTGTGACGGCGGACAAGGAACGCAATGAAGATCGCGACGCTCGCCGCCACGCCCCACCCGGAGCCGTTGCGGCCCGACATGACGCTGAGCGACAGCCCTGTCAGGGCAAGTGCAAAGAGCCCCTCGGCCGCCATGATCCAGCGTCGCGCACGTGGCCCGCGGCTCCAGATGTCGTTCACCCGCCCAGCTATTCACGCCGCGCGCCGGGCCGTCGTCATCCTGTGGTGGGATGAGCGCGCGGTAGCGACGCACCGCCGGCGAGGAAGCTTGCGGCAGCCCGCCGCCGTCCGCTTGCTGGACGACGGCGACGTGCGGGTGGTGGTGTGGGGCGCGTCACCCCTAGGTTGGTGGCATGCGCACGGTTCGGGGAGTGAGTCTCCTTCTTCGTTGCCGCGGTGGGGCCAACTAGTCGGCCATCCTCACCGCGGGGTTGAATGGTGCTCGGCCGGCACCCGCAACGAACGCAGTGAGGCGAACACCACCCATGCACGGATCTCAGCAGCCGACGACGATGCCGATCGGCAAGTACGTCCCCTTCCACGAGCAGATCAAGGTCGACCTGCCCGACCGCACGTGGCCCGACAAGATCATCGAGAAGGCGCCGCGTTGGTGCGCCGTCGATCTGCGTGACGGCAACCAGGCGCTCATCGACCCGATGGATTCCGAGCGCAAGATGCGCATGTTCAAGCTGCTCGTGCAGATGGGCTACAAGGACATCGAGGTCGGTTTCCCGTCGGCGTCCGACACGGACTTCAACTTCGTCCGCGAACTGATCGACGGCGGCCACATCCCCGACGACGTGACGATCCAGGTGCTGACGCAGTGCCGCGACCACCTCATCGAGAAGACGTTCGACGCCATCAAGGGTGCGCCGAGCGCGATCGTCCACTTCTACAACTCGACGTCTGTGCTGCAGCGTCGCGTCGTGTTCAACCTCGACGAGGACGGCATCGTCGACATCGCCCTGCAGGGGGCGCGGTTGTGCAAGAAGCTCGCCGAGACGATCCCCGAGACGAAGGTGTACTTCGAGTACTCGCCCGAGTCGTACACGGGCACCGAGCTCGAATTCGCGGCGCGCATCTGCAACGAGGTCATCGGCGTCATCGAGCCGACGCCCGATCACAAGATGATCATCAACCTGCCGGCGACCGTCGAGATGGCGACGCCGAACGTGTACGCCGACTCGGTCGAGTGGATGTCGCGTCACCTCGACAGTCGCGAGTCCGTCGTGCTGTCGCTGCACCCGCACAACGACCGCGGCGAGGGTGTCGCGGCTGCGGAGCTGGGCTACATGGCGGGCGCCGACCGCATCGAGGGCTGCCTGTTCGGCAACGGTGAGCGCACCGGCAACGTCTGCCTCGTCACCCTGGGCATGAACCTGTTCGGTCAGGGCATCGACCCGATGATCGACTTCTCCGACATCCAGACGATCCGTTCGACGGTCGAGTACTGCAACCAGCTGCCCGTCGGCGAACGTCACCCGTACGGCGGCGACCTCGTCTTCACGGCGTTCTCCGGTTCGCACCAGGACGCCATCAAGAAGGGCTTCGACGACATGGAGCGTCAGTCGAAGGAGACGGGCAAGTCGATCGACGAGCTCGTCTGGGGTGTGCCGTATCTGCCCGTCGACCCGCACGACGTCGGGCGCTCGTACGAGGCCGTCGTGCGCGTCAACAGCCAGAGCGGCAAGGGTGGCGTGTCGTACCTGCTGAAGAGCGAGTACAACCTCGACCTGCCGCGCCGCCTGCAGATCGAGTTCGCTGGCGTCGTGCAGCAGTGGACGGACACAGCCGGCGGCGAGGTGGCGCCGCAGTGGCTGTGGTCGACCTTCTCCGACGAGTACCTGCCCGGCACCGGTGAGGGCGAGCGCGCCTGGGGTCGTTTCAAGCCGGTCGGCAGCCAGCTCGACTCGACGGACGACGGCCGCGACAAGATCACCGTCCGTCTGCTCGATCGCGGCGAGCCCGTGACGATCTCGGGTGAGGGTAACGGACCCATCGACGCCTTCTTCGACGCGCTGAGCACCATTGACGTCGACGTGCGCCTCCTCGACTACACGGAGCACACGCTCTCGTCCGGCGAGGATTCGAAGGCTGCGGCGTACGTCGAGTGCGCCATCGGCGACCGCGTGCTGTGGGGCGTCGGCATCCACGAATCGACGGTGCGTGCGTCGCTCATGGCGATCCTGTCGGCCGTCAACCGTGCCGAGCGTGACGCGGAGGCGGCTGCGGCCTGACGGCTGGGCCAAGGGTTGTGGAGGTTCGCGCTCTGGGTAGCGCGAACCTCCACAACTATTTCGGTGTTCCGCGACGCATGAGGCACTCGGTGCGACACGGCATAATGGGACGAGCGGGTGGAACCCAGTGACCGGGGAAGGTGCTGGGCTCCACCCGCTTCGTCGTGTCAGGGTGACGGGCGTTGTGCGAGCATCCCGCGGGGAGCGCTCAGAAGAGCGCCGCATGCGATGACATGCCCGGTCGCCGATGCTTGGACGGGGGCAGCGGAGCGCGAGAGGAATCGTGGGGGAGGCGTCGCAACTCTCGCTCGATCCAGCGCATGATGACGGCGAAGACGTAGGCCTGATGCTCGTCTGTCAGCGGGTGGTGCTTGACGATGCCGTGGTGCTTCGCGAGGCATCCGCGGCAACAGGTCGCCGTCGCGTGTTGAGCCAGGAAGACCGGATGGCCGCGCATCGGGGTCTGCCGGCCGTCGTTGTCGGGATTGGCAGCGGCGAGGCGCTCGCCGATGAAGCGCGCGGCATGGGTTTCGATCTCGCGACGCCCCCGATCGCGCGCGTACCGCGCATCGGCCGGGCTGAGATGGAACTTCGCCCTGAACAATGATCGCCCGATCCGGTCGAGCACGCCGTCAAGGGTTTCGACACTGCGGGTCGCAAGAGTGGGCGTCGAAGAACGGGGCCGTGGGTCGGGCATGGCTACTGCTCCCCAGGTCGTCGAGGCGCGGGCGCCGTGGGCGCGTCCTGTGGTCCCACGCCCCTCGGCTGCAGGCTGACGGCATGCGTCACGGGGTTGAATCTCATCTCACGTCGTAGGGCCGGAACTGGATGCTGATGCGAGGCCCGACGGACTTCGTCGTCTTCGGAACGGCATGCTCCCAGGTCCGTTGACAAGAGCCACCCATGACGAGCAGGTCGCCGTGGCCGATCTGGAAGCGCAGGCTCTGCCCGCCACCGACGGGGCGAAGCGCCAGTGTGCGCGGCGAGCCGATCGAGACGATGGCGATCATCGTGTCCTTCGTGCTCGAGCGGCCCTCCTTGTCGCCGTGCCACGCGACGGAATCACGGCCGTCACGGTAGAGGCACATGCCGGCGGTGGTGAACGGCTCGCCGAGTTCGGGGGCGTAATGGTCGCTCAGCGCGCGTTGGGCGTCGCGCATCACGGGGTCGGGCCAGCGTTCGTCGCCGCGGTAGAAGCGCAGCAAGCGGGGCGTGGTGACCTCCTTGTCCCACATGACGCGACGCTCGCCCTGCCAGTCGACGCCCGCGCTGCCACCGAGCATGAGGCGGCTGAACAACTCGTCAGCGCCGGTGATGAAGCCGGGGCGCAGGTCGACCCAGGCCCCGCGCGTCAGCTGGGTGCGACGGACGGCGCCTACGAGCGGACGCACGCCGACCTCCTCGACCTGGTCGAGCAGCGACCCCTGTAGACCTGCGAACATGTGTTCGATTATGCGCCTCTTGTCCTGACTCGTCCAGCCCCGCCCTTTGCGCCCAGATGCACCCGGGTGCAGTTGGACGCAGGGGGAAACGGCGGGGGTGGGGGAGCAGAACGCATGTCGGCGGCTGAGGCATGCCTGGGGACGCATCCGCCCGGCGAGTTGCGCCGTCAGCGGACGAGACGCGGGCCCGCTATCGCTGACGCAGGCAACCGCGAGACAATGGAGACATGCCTCCCCTCTACCGTGACGCCGCCATCGTGCTGCGCACCCACAAGCTGGGGGAGGCCGATCGCATCATCACGATGCTGACGCGCAATCGCGGCAAGAAGCGCGCCGTCGCGAAGGGCGTGCGCAAGACGAAGTCGAAGTTCGGGGCGCGTCTCGAGCCGGGCATGGTCGTCGACATCCAGCTGCACGAGGGGCGCAACCTCGACGTCGTCACTCAGGTCGACCTCCTCGCCTCCTACGGCGACGCCATCGCGCAGGACTATCCCTCCTACACCGCGTGTGCCGCGATGCTCGAGACGGCAGACCGGCTCTGCGAGGATTCCGACCGCGTCGTGGCCCACTTCAACCTTCTCGCCGGGGCGCTCGCAGCGCTCGCGCAGCGTCAGATCCCCGCGCATCTCGTACTCGACGCCTACCTCGTGCGTTCCGTCGCGACGGCCGGGTGGACGCCGAGCTTCATCGACTGCGCCGGCTGCGGCGACCCCGGCCCGCAGCGTGCGTTCAACCTCGCCGTCGGTGGCGCCGTCTGCCCGCAGTGCCGCCCGCCCGGATCGACCGCGCCGATGCCCGAGACGTTCGTCCTCATGGACGCCCTGCTGCGCGGCCACTGGAACGCCGTCGCCGCGACGAGCGACGACGCGCGTCGACAGTCGAGCAACCTCATCGCCGCATACGTCCAATGGCACCTCGAACACGGCGTGCGCTCGCTCAGGCACGTCGATCGCGGCGACTACACCGTCGTCGCTCGCTCGACCCCACCCGCGACACCCGCCGAGCCTGCGACGCACGACGCGCACCCGGCGTCCTGAGAGACTGTCCTCACCGAGACGTCGGGACACCTACGTCACGCAGCACGACGACAAGAATCACGACCCGAAGGACGACGCCCGTGCCGATCTCACCCGACCCGCACCCCAGCGGCGCCACGCCGCCCGCGATTCCTGCTGAGCTGGTGCCGCAGCACATCGCGATGGTCATGGACGGCAACGGGCGTTGGGCCAACGAGCGCGGTCTGCCGCGCACGAAGGGCCACGAGGCGGGTGAGGCGATGCTGATCGACGTCGTCGCCGGCTGCATCGAACTCGGCGTCAAGAACATCAGCGCCTACGCGTTCTCGACGGAGAACTGGCGCCGTTCGCCGGAGGAGGTGCGCTTCCTCATGGGCTTCAACCGCGACACGATCCGTCGTCGCGTCGACCTGCTCGACTCATGGGGCGTGCGCGTCATCTGGTCAGGGCGCAAGCCGCGGCTGTGGCGTTCTGTCGTGCGCGAGCTCGAAGTCGCCCAGGAGCGGACGAAGAACAACACCGTCTGCACCCTGCAGATGTGCGTCAACTACGGCGGGCGCGCAGAGCTCGTCGATGCCACACGCTCGCTCGCTGACGACGTCGCGGCCGGCCGGTTGAACCCGAAGAAGATCACGGAGAAGACGATCCAGAGCTACCTCTACGCGCCGGATCTGCCGGACGTCGACCTGTTCGTGCGCAGCTCCGGCGAGCAGCGGACGAGCAACTTCCAGCTGTGGCAGAGCGCCTATGCCGAGATGGTCTTCCTCGACACGCTGTGGCCCGACTTCGACCGTCGCAAGCTGTGGGAGGCCGTCGACATCTACGCCCGGCGCGACCGTCGCTATGGCGGAGCCGTCGACGCGGTCGCCGCTCAGCAGGCTGCGGACGACGCTGCGGCGGCAGCTCGGGCGCCGTCGAAGCCCAAGCCGTCCTACGACCCGGTGCTCATGGGGGACCCCGGCGCTGACGGCGGCGGCATCTACGAGGACGACGGCCTCATCGACTGACCCGGCCCCCCTGCGATTTACGAAGGTCGACGAAAAGCGCACAGAGGGAGGCAGTTCGCAGTGGTGTCAGATGCCGGCCGCGTCGCCTGATTCACCCCTCGAGACCGGAGTCCGGGGCAGTGCCGTCATGGTATTCAGTGCCGCCGTGACGCGTCAGCGCCGCCGTGACACGGTGGAGACGGCGCCTTCGTGAGGTGTTTGCGCCGTCGCCATGCGGCAGGGTCAGTGCCGTCGAGACATTCGGTGCGGTCCTGACGGGAGAACCCGCCGCAACGCTTCGGGCGACTCAAGGCCCCGCGTCAGAGGGGGCGGAAGCAGAGGCAGCGGCGGCGTCCTGACTGCACGCGCGACACAGCCCGAAGATCTCGAGCTGGTGGCTGACGGCGGTGAAGCCGTGCTCGGCGGCGATGCCGGAGGCCCAGCGTTCGACCGTCGGGCCCTCGACCTCGACGGTGCGTCCGCACCGTCGGCACACCAGGTGGTGGTGGTGCGTGGGGGAGCAGCTGCGGTAGACGGCTTCACCGTCGTCGGTGCGCAGCACGTCGACGGTGCCGTCCCCGGCGAGCGCCTGCAGGGTGCGGTACACCGTTGCGAGGCCGATCGTCTCACCGTCGGCGCGCAGCTTCGCGTGCAGATCCTGCGCGGAGCAGAACTCGCCGCAGCCGTCGAGCCTCTCGGCGACGGCGCGCTGCTGGCGTGTCGGTTTGCGCGCACTCATCGGACATCCGTCCAGACTCGTCGAAGCTCGAAGCGTCCTGCGCTGTCACACCGCATCATGCGTGCCTTTCGAGGTCTCGACGGCGGGTCGGTGGGCGTCCCAGTGGTCGCCGTGCGGCGCGTGGAACTCACCGTCGTGAAGGTAGTCGACGTGGTCGCCGTGCGGGACGGACGGGTGCCCGCAGCCCTGCCGGTGCTCGTGCGCGTGGTGCGCCACCCGTCGCGCCTGACGAGCGCGCACGGCGTGCACGGTCATCGCCACGAACGACGCGAGCAGGAACAGCGCGATCGCCGCGAGCACGACGGTACCGCCGGGCGGGGTGTCGAGGTAGTACGCGCTGGTGACGCCCAGCGCACCGCTGAGGCAGCCCACGACGACGGCTGCGGCCGTCGTCTGACGGAAGCTACGACCGATCAGCTGGCCCGTCGCGTTGGGCAGGATCATGAGCGCCGAGATGAGCAACAGGCCGATGACGCGCATCGACAACACGACCGTCACCGACGTCAGAATCGACAGCAGCAGATTGAGCGGCACGACGGGCAGCCCCACGGCCCGCGCGTACTCCTCGTCGTTGGCGACGGCGAACAGGCGCTTGCGCAGCACCGTCGTCGCGCCGACGGCGACGAGGGCGAGCGCGCCGAACTGCCACAGCTGGTCGCTCGTCGTCGTGAGGATCGAGCCGAACAGGTACTGACTGATCGACGTCTGCCCCGCGTTGTCGGCGCGTGAGAGCAGTACGACGCCCGCCGCGATACCGCCGTAGAACATGACGGCGAGGGCGACGTCGGCGTTCGTCGTCCCGCGCAGGCGGATGAACTCGATGATGCACGCCGCGACGACGGCCGCGATGAGCGCCGTCAGGATCGGCGAGGCGTGCAGGAGCACCCCGATCGCGACGCCGGCGAGCGCGACGTGGCCGATGCCGTCACCGATGAGCGACAGCCGTCGTTGCACGAGGAACACCCCGACGGACGGCGCGGCCGCCCCGACGAGCAGCGCGGCGACGAACGCGTATCGCATCGCCTCGAGGACGAACAGGTCACCCACGGTGGCCTCCGATCAGAGCGTGGAAGGGAGCGACGGGACGCACGGGCGCCCCATCAGAACACGTAGCGAGCGACTCAGCCACGACGATCCCCCTCCCTGAATCGCCCGTGATCGGGCGCGAACCTGGCGTCGTCGAAGGGTCCGCGCGCGTAGCCCGGCGCGTGGTGCGGCAGGTCCTCGGCGTGGTGGTCGTGGCCGCCGAGCGACGCCCCACCGAGCGACGCGCTGACGCGCTCGCCGTAGCGCGCGGGCGGTCCGTCGAACGTCACGGCGCCGTGCGCGACCTCGACGATGCGCGTGACGATGCCGTGCAGCGCCTCGATCTCGTGCGTGACGATGATCATCGTCACGCCACTCGCGGCGAGGCGCTCGAGCACCTCGGCGAGTACCTCCTGACTGGCGGTGTCGACGCCGGCCGTCGGCTCGTCCATGACGAGGATGTCGGGCTGCGCGGCCAGCGCGCGGGCGATGAGGACGCGTCGGTGCTGACCCCCGGAGAGGGTGGCGACGTCGTCGCGGGAGCGATCGGCGAGCCCGACCTCGGCGAGGGCCGCGGTGACGAGCCGGCGATCCACGGCGTCCGCGCGTCGGTACCAGGGCCGGTGCGGCAGGCGACCCACCTCGACGACCTCTTCCACCGTCGCGCGCACCGACGCCGACAGCGTGTGCCGCTGCGGCACGTAGCCGATGCGCGTGCGCGCCTTGAACGAAGATGCGGGCGTGCCGAACAGCTCGACCTGCCCGCTGACGTGGTCGTTGAGGCCGAGGATGCCGCGCATCAGCGTCGACTTGCCGGAGCCGTTCGGCCCGAGAACCGCGATGATCTCGCCGGGGTTCACCTCGAGCGAGACACCGCTGACGACCGCGCGGCCGTCGTAGCCGAACGCGGCGTCGCGCAGTCGCAGGATGGGGGAGACGCTCACGAGCAGCCCTGGCCCTTCTTCAATGTGGCGAGGTTGGATCTCATCACGGCGAGGTAGTCGCTGCCCTTGCTCGCGTCCGTCAACCCTTCGATCGGGTCGAGGACGTCGACGCGGGCGCCGGTCTGGGAGGCGATGGTCTGAGCCACCTTCGGCGAGACGAGGGTCTCAGCGTAGATCGTCGTCACCTTGTTCTTCTTCACGTAATCGCTGATCGACGACAGCTGCGCCGGCGTCGGCTCGGCCTCGGGGGAGACACCCGACGCGCCGCGCTGCGTCAGCCCATATCGTGCCGCGAGGTAGGCGAACGCCTCGTGGCCGGTCACGATCGTCCGGTTCGTGCAGTGAGCGAGGCCGCCACGGTACTCGGCATCGAGGGCATCGAGATCCTTGACGAGTGACGCGGTGCGCGTGTGGTATCCGTCGGCGTGCTCGGGGTCGTCCTTGGCGAGCCGGTCACCGATCGCCTGGACGACGGCCTTGTAGCGCACCGGGTCGAGCCAGAAGTGCGGGTCGGAACCGCCGGCATGGGAAGCGTGCTCGTGCTCGCTCTCGTCATGGTGGCCCTCCTCTTCGGCTGTGAGGTCGAGGTCGGCCTGCGGCGAGACGTCGAGTGCGCGCCCGGCCTTGGCGCTCGAGGCGACGGCGTCGTCGACGCTGGCCTGGAAGCCCTTCGCGTAGACGATGAGGCCGGCGTCCGCGACGGAGGCGACCTGGCGGGGCGTGAGCTCGACGTCGTGCGGCTCCTGGCCGGCCTTCGTCAGGTTCTTGACGGTGACGTCTGGTCCGCCGATGCGTTCGAGCGCGTACTGCATCGGATAGAAGCTCGCCAGTGTCTGGACGCGGCCGTCGTCGGTGCGCCCGTTCTCGGAGCCGCAGGCGGTGACGCCGAGCCCCAGGGCGGCGGTGAGAGCAACGGTGAACGAGCGACGCATGAACATGACAATGATTCTCACTCAAAGTGAGAATCATTGTCAAAACATGGGGTTACCTCGGGAACGCCAGCACGATCGTCACGCCCAGCGTCAGCACGATGACGGCGGCGCGCGCGAGGCGGTCGAGCGGGCGCAGCTGCTGCCACGACAGGTACAGCAGCCAGGCGAGGAAGGCGGTGACGAGGCCGAACGCGACGGCTCCGACGACGCCGCGCACCGCGATGCCGACGATCATGAGGACGGCGAGGACAGCGAGGATGACCCACTGCGGCAGGCGCGCCAGCGCCCCGATCGCCGGGTCGGAGGCGTGCATGGCCTTCGCGCGGCTCGTGCTGACGGAGACTTCGGGTCGTGGTTCGTTGCGTGACACGGCACCAGGGTAGTGGGCGCGGGCCGGGTGCTGCTCCAGTCGTCATGTCGCCCGCCTTGCGCGCGAGTGGGACACTGGAAGGCGATGACTGTTCTCGAAGCCCCTCCCGCACCCGGTGCGCTCGTGCGCGACCCGTCGGCGCTGCCGCCGCTGCAGATCGGACGGCACACCATCACCTCGCCCGTCGTACTCGCGCCGATGGCGGGCATCACCAACCGTGCGTTCCGGCGCCTGTGTCGTCAGTACGGCGATGACGGCTCCGTCGCCGCGGGTGCGAGCGGCGCGACGTCGCTCTACGTCAGCGAGATGATCACCTCGCGCGCTCTCGTCGAGCGCGTTCCGCTCACGATGAAGCTCATCGAGACCGACCCCGACGAGAACCCGCGCTCCATCCAGCTCTACTGCACCGACCCGCTCAACGCCGGCAAGGCGGCGCGCATCCTCGCCTCGGAGGGCCGTGCGGACCACATCGACCTCAACTTCGGCTGCCCGGTGCCCAAGGTGACGCGCAAGGGCGGCGGTTCCGCGCTGCCATGGAAGACCGAGCTGTTCCGCGGCATCGTCAGCGCCGTCGTGCGCGAGGCGAGCCCGTACGACATCCCCGTCACCGTCAAGATGCGCAAGGGCATCGACACCGATCACCTCACCTACCTCGAGGCGGCGCGCATCGCCGAGGGTGAGGGCGTCGCGGCCGTCGCGCTGCACGCCCGCACGGCCGCACAGGCGTACTCGGGCCACGCGGACTGGTCGGCGATCCGCACCCTCAAGGAGACCGTGACGAGCATCCCGGTGCTCGGAAACGGTGACATCTGGTCGGCCGAGGACGCCATGCGCATGGTCGCCGAGACAGGCTGCGACGGCGTCGTCGTCGGGCGCGGCTGCCTCGGACGGCCCTGGCTGTTCACCGACCTCGCCGCGGCCTTCGCCGGTTCCGACGCCCGCGTCGACCCGACGCTCGGTGAGGTCTGCGCGACGTTGCGCCGCCACGCGGAGTACCTCGTCGAGTTCTACGACGACGAGCTCAAGGGCTGCCGCGACATCCGCAAGCACATCGCCTGGTACTTCAAGGGCTTTCCGGTCGGCTCGCAGCTGCGTCATCAGCTCGCGCTCGTCGACTCCCTCGCCGCGCTCGACGACCTCGTCGCCGGGCTCGACCTCGACGCCCCGTGGCCCGGCGCTGCGGCGGACGGGCCGCGCGGTCGCGCGGGCAGCGAGCGACGCGTCGTCCTGCCCGACGGGTGGCTCGACACGCAGGAGCTCACCGCCGAACAGGCCGCCTGGGTGGCCGAGGCGGAGGCGGAGAACTCCGGGGGCTGACACGCCAGGCGTGTCACGGATCACATCACCCCGGTAGTTCATCGCCCCGTTGCACGCTCGGCATCCAGGAGGACTACCGTGGAGAACAAAGCGTCGCGATGCGGCGCGCCAGCAACACGACACATCAGCGCGTAAGGGGCATGTGGTGAACAACGTGGAGGGCGCGAAGAGCGCATCCGATTCCGTCGACGTCCTGCTCGTCGGCGGCGGCATCGTCAGCGCGACGCTCGGTGCCATGATCCAGCGGGTGCACCCCGAGTGGTCGCTCACCGTCTTCGAACGTCTCGACGAGGTCGCCCTCGAGAGCTCGAACGGCTGGAACAACGCGGGCACCGGCCACGCCGCGCTGTGCGAGCTCAACTACACGCCCGAGGCGGCCGACGGCAGCGTCAACATCTCGAAGGCCATTGCGATCAACGGCCAGTTCCTCACGACGAAGACGTTCTGGGGTTCCCTCGTCACCGAGGGCGCGATGCGTGAGCCGTCGACGTTCATCAACAACACGCCGCACATGGCGTTCGTGCGCGGCGATGCGAACCAGAAGTTCCTGCGCGAGCGCTTCCGCCTCATGAGCGAGCACCCGTTCTTCCACGACATGGAGCACTCGGAGGACTACGGCCAGATCGAGCAGTGGTCGCCGCTGCTCATCGAGGGCCGCCCGGCCGGTGAGAAGATCGCCGCGACCTACGCCCCGAGCGGCACCGACGTCGACTTCGGCGCCGTCACCCGTCAGCTGTTCGAGGACTTCGTCGCCCGCGGCGGCGCACTCGAGCTCAAGCACGAGGTCACCGACATCGAGCGCAATGCCGACGGCTCGTGGAACGTCACCGTCAAGAACCTGCGGGACGGCGCGACGCGCGTCGTGCGCACGAAGGTGCTCATGCTCGGCGCGGGCGGTTACACGCTCAAGCTGCTGCGCAAGGCCGGGGTGCCCGAGGTGAAGGGCTACGGTTTGTTCCCCGTCTCCGGCACGTTCCTGTCGACCGAGAACCCGGCCGTCACCGCCAAGCACCAGACGAAGGTGTACGGCAAGGCCGCCGAGGGCGCGCCGCCCATGTCGATGCCGCACCTCGATGCACGCATCATCGACGGCCAGCGCACCGCGCTGTTCGGCCCGTTCGCCGGTCTCGTGCCGAAGTTCCTCAAGGAGGGCTCGGTTCTCGACCTCTTCCAGTCGCTGCGCACCGACAACGTGCTGCCGATCGCGACCGCCGGCCTTGAGAACCTCGGCCTGACGAAAGTGCTCGCGCAGGATCTGCTCGCGAACCAGGCCAAGCGCATCGAGGCGCTGCACGACTTCGCGCCGACGGCCGTCTCGGACGACTGGAAGCTGTTCACCGCCGGCCAGCGCGCGCAGATCATCAAGCCCATCTCGGGCACGAAGGGCACGCTGCAGTTCGGCACCGAGGTGATCACCTCCGCGAACGGCACGATCGCGGGTGTGCTAGGCGCGTCGCCGGGTGCGTCGACCGCCGTCCCGATCGCGCTCGACATCCTGCGTTCGTCGTTCAAGGACGAATGGGAGCGTTGGGAGAACGAGCTGCGCAGCGTCATCCCGATGCTCGGCACCGACGTTGCGAGCGACCCCCACCGCGCGCTCGAACTCGAGGCCGAGTCTGACACGAAGCTGGGTCTGCCCAAGCGCGGCTGACCCACGCTGACACGACGAACGGCCGGCCCCTGCACGAGCGGGGGCCGGCCGTTCGCGTCTGTCACGGGTGGGGCAGCGAAGGGTGCGAGATCGCCGAGGGGCGCGACGGCTCGGTTCAGTCGCGTTCGACGGGTCGTTCGGGGTCGCTGATCCAGTCCGACCACGACCCGATGTAGACCGCCGGGTCGTCGAACACGCCGCTCACCTCGAGCGCGAGCGCGAGATGCGCGGCCTGCACGCCGGAGCCGCAGTAGACCCCGACGCGTTCATGACGTGGGATGCCACGCGCGGTGAAGCGCGTGGCGAGGTCGTCGCTCGTGAGAAAGCAGCCGTCGGCGCCGATGTTGCTCAGCGCCGGGATGTTGACGGCGCCGGGGATGTGCCCGGCGACCGGGTCGATCGTCTCGTTCTGGCCGGCGAAGCGGTCGGCGGGGCGGGCGTCGACGAGCAGGTGACGCGCGGCGAGCTCCTCCGCGCCGTCGGCATCGACGAGAGTGAGGTGGCGGGGCGTCGCGATGAAGTCACCGCGTTGCGTTGGCGTCGGATCGCCCCCCTCGAGCGCCCCGCCGGCCTGCTTCCACGCGGCGAGACCGCCGTCGAGCACCTGCACGTCGAGCTTGCCGAAATAGCGCAGCAACCACCAGCAGCGGGCCGCGGCGAGGCCGTTCGCGGCGTCGTAGACAACGACGGGCACATCGTTGCGGACGCCGGCGGCGCGCATCGCGTCCTGGAACCGATCGAGCGACGGCATCGGATGACGCCCGCCCGCGCCGTCGTCGCTGACCGCGTCGCTGAGGGCGTCCTCGAACTCAACCCAGCAGGCGCCGGGCAGGTGTGCGTGCAGGTACGCCTCGTGCATCGAGGGCTGCCCGAGCGCCCACCGCACGTCGAGCAGGTGGAAGCGTTCGCCGGCTTCTAGGCGTGCGGCGAGTCGGTGAGCTGACACGAGCGGGTGCGGCAGGTGCGTCATGCTGTCAGCGTAGCGAGCCGGGGCCCGGCGTGGCGCCCGATGCGACGGCTGTTGTCGGCGTCGTGTGGCACGCTTTAGGCATGTGCCGCAACATCCGCCCGCTCAACAACTTCGCGCCCCCCGCGACTGACGAGGAGGTGCGTGCCGCAGCCCTGCAGTACGTGCGCAAGATCGGCGGCTCGGCCAAGCCGTCGAGCGCCAACGAAGCCGCCTACGAGCGCGCCGTCGACGTCATCGCGCAGGCCTCGCGCGAGCTGATCGACTCTCTCGTGACGAGCGCGCCGCCCAAGGACCGCGAGGTCGAGGCGAGCAAGGCGCGCGCCCGCGCGGCGCAGCGCTACGCGGCGGTGGCGAGCTGATGGCCGACATCATCGTCGAACCCGTCGGCGAGGCCGAGCAGACCGTTCTCGACGGCTGGCTCGATGACGCGGCGCGCTGGAACATAGACGTCACCGACGTCGCGACGATCGACGCGGCGTACGAGAGTTACGTCGACCGGGTCATCGCGCAGGACGAGACCGAGCGCGAGGATCCGACGCCGTTCGTCGCGATGATCGGCTTCGCGCTGGGGCAGTGGTTGACCCTGGAGACGGTGCTCGAGTGGCGGGTCATCACGGACGCCGAGGGCCGCGACATCGGGCTGTCGCTGCCGGACGAGTCGAGCATCATGTTCCCGAGCGACTTCGTCGCCGATGCCTGGAACGAGATGCAGCGCGACTGGCTCGCCGACTGGGCACGCGACCTACGCACGCAGCTCGAGGTGCTTCGCTGAGCACGTACGCGGCGCGCGATCGGGAGCGCTTCGTCGCGGAGGATCGCACCCGCAAGCGCAGTGATCGTGACGACTTCGCGCGCGATCGAGCGCGCATCGTGCACAGCGCCTCGCTGCGGAGGCTGTCGACGAAGACGCAGGTGTGGCAGGCCGGGACGGACGACTTCGTGCGCAACCGGTTGACGCACTCGCTCGAGGTCGCGCAGATCGGGCGCGATCTCGCGGACGCGCTCGGTTGCAACTCGGACGTCGTCGACGCCGCATGTCTCGCGCACGACATCGGCCACCCGCCGTTCGGGCACTTCGGCGAGAGCGTGCTCGACGCGCTCGCGGCCGACATCGGCGGGTTCGAGGGCAACGCGCAGACCTTCCGGCTGCTGACGCGCCTCGAGGCGAAGCGGCACACCTCGGGAGGGCGCTCCGTCGGGCTCAATCTCACGCGCGCGACGCTCGACGCGGCGACGAAGTACCCGTGGCGCCGTGGCGAGGGCCCGGCGGGCACCACGAAGTTCGGTGTCTACGACGACGACGCGGACGTCTTCGCGTTCGTGCGCGCCGAGGCGCCGGCGCGCACGTGCCTCGAGGCGCAGGTCATGGACTGGGCCGACGACGTCGCCTACAGCGTCCATGACATCGAGGACGCCGTCGCGGCCGGTGCGCTGGAGTTGCGGGCGTTGCGCTCGCCGACCGAGCGTGCCGGCGTCATCGCCGAAGCGCGCGCCCGGTACGCGCCCGATCTGAGTGATGACGCGCTCGCGGAGGCCTTCGACGCCCTGCTGCACGACGACCTGCCGGCATCGTTCGTCGGTTCGCACCGCGATCTGGCGGCGTTGAAGGACATGACGAGCACGCTCATCGGCCGTTTCGCCGCGGCGCCCGAGGACGCCACGCGCGCCGTGTACGGCCACCAGCCGCTGGCGCGGTACGACGCTGCGCTCGTCGTGCCCGACGACGTGCGTGCACAGGTCGCGGTGCTCAAGGGAATGTCGGCGCACTTCGTCATGTTCACGCAGGCACGCGAGGCGCAGCACCGGGTGCAGCGCGAGGTCGTCGAGTCGCACGTGGCCCGTCTCGTCCGCGACCCGGAGCGCATGGACGTGCCTTTCGTCGACGACGCGCGCGCCGCGGCCGACGATGCCGGCGTGCTTCGCGTCGTCATCGACCAGGTCGCGTCGTTGACGGACGGGCGAGCGCTCGCGGAGGCGGCGCACGCCCCGTCGTGACGATCGGATGGGGTTGTCGGTGGCCGCGCCTACACTGACGGTGCGTGCCGAGCCGGCCGTGGCCGGGCATCGCGTGAGGTGGGAAGGAGTGACGTGGCGGGGCTGATCAAGGCAGAGGACATCGCTGCCGTGAAGGATCGCGTCAACATCGAGGACGTCGTCTCCGAGCACGTGACGCTGCGGCGCGCGGGCGCCGGTTCGCTCAAGGGGTTGTGCCCCTTCCACGACGAGAAGACGCCGAGCTTCACCGTGCGTCCCGCCGTCGGCGTCTATCACTGCTTCGGGTGCGGTCAGTCGGGTGACGTCATCTCGTTCGTCATGGAGACCGAGCACCTGTCGTTCACCGAGTCCGTCGAACGTCTCGCGGCGAAGGCCGGAATGGTGCTGCGCTACGAGGAGGGCGAGCGGCCCGACCGCGAGCCGCCGGGGCGGCGCATGCGGCTCGTCGAGACGCACCGCGTGGCGGAGGAGTTCTACACCGAGGCGCTGCTTCGCGACCCGTCTGCCCGCGCCGGGCGGGATTTCCTGCGCGCCAAGGGTTTCGACGGCAAGGCCGCCCAGCACTTCGGCGTCGGCTTCGCGCCACGCACCGGCGACGCGCTGACGGCGCACCTGCGCGCCAAGGGCTTCAGCCCCGAGGAGATGACGACCGCCGGGCTCGTCGGTCAGTCGTCGCGGGGCCTCTATGACCGGTTCCGTGGCCGCGTCGTCTGGCCGATCCGCGACATCACGGGCGACACCGTCGGCTTCGGCGCGCGCCGCATCTTCGAAGACGACCGCATCGAGGCGAAGTACCTCAACACGAGCGAGACGCCGATCTACAAGAAGACCCACGTCCTGTACGGGTTGGACCTCGCGAAGAAGACGATCGCGCGCGAGCGACGCGCTGTCGTCGTCGAGGGCTACACCGACGTCATGGCCGCGCACCTCGCGGGCGTCGACAATGCCGTCGCGACGTGTGGCACGGCGTTCGGCGTGGATCACATCAAGTCGTTGCGTCGCATCATGCGTGACGAGGCCGGGGGCACCCCCGCGCGCGTCATCTTCACGTTCGACGGTGACGCCGCCGGCCAGAAGGCGGCGATGAAGGCGTTCGACGAGGATCAGCGCTGGGCGAGCCAGTCGTTCGTCGCCGTCGCGAAGGACGGGATGGACCCGTGCGACCTGCGCCTGCGCCAGGGCGATGAGGCGGTGCGCGGTCTCATCGAAGACGCGGTGCCGATGTTCGAGTTCGCCGTGCGCACGACGATCGCGGGGTTCGACCTCGACCACGCGGAAGGGCGCGTCGCCGCCATGCGCGCGGTGGCCCCCATCATCGCCGGCATCCGTGACCAGACGCTGCGGCCCGAGTACGTGCGCACGGTCGCCGGGTGGATCGGAGTCGAGATCGAGCAGCTCAGCGCCGCCGTGCGCACCGCGCCGCGCGGCAAGCTGAGCGAGCGACGCCCGCCGCGGCGGGAGGGGTTGCCGGCCGCATCGTGGCAGGGTTCTCAGCAGCCATCGTCGGGCCCCGGCGGTGGGCAGCGCGAGGGCCAGGGCGTGTCGGAGGCCGCTGAGCCGCAGCGTCCGAGCATCCCGAAGCCGAACCCGCGTGATCCGTCGATCGCGGGGGAGCGGCAGCTGTTGCAGGTGATGCTGCAGTACCCGGAGTCGTTGAAGGGCACCGTGTTCGATCAGCTCGTACCGGGGGACTTCAGCGCGCCGGCGCACCAGCTCATCCTGGCGGCGGCGATCGGGGCCGGGGGACCGGGTTCCGTGGCGTCGATCGGGGCGTGGAACGAGGCCGTACGCCGCGGCACCGACCCGCAGCTGCACGACGTGCTCAACGAGCTCGTCGTCCGTGACCTGCCGACGAAACTCGACGAGGCGACGGGCCGCCCGGATGAGCGATATGTCGCGGCGCTCATCCAGAACGTGCAGGAGGGCGCGCTCAGCTCGGCGATCGCCGATGCCATGGGGCAGCTTCGCCGTCTCGACCCGAACGCGCCGGGTTACGCAGACGCCTCCCGCGCAGCGAGTGCGCGCCTGTTCCAGTTGCAGACGCAGCTCAACGCGCTGCGCGAGGCCGGTCTGAGATAGGTGCCCCGGGCGAGCGCAACGCTGCGATTGTGAACGCGCGTCGAACCTTTGCTATAGTTACGGCGCGCCAAACGTTCGGGTGAGAGCCTGAACCGCTGGGTCGAGCATTCCCCTATAGCTCAATTGGCAGAGCATTCGACTGTTAATCGGAGGGTTCTTGGTTCGAGTCCAAGTGGGGGAGCATCACCGAGAACCGCCTCGTATCGCGATGATACGGGGCGGTTCTCGCATGCTGTGGCGGCTCGTGCGCCGCTGAGCGCGTCCTGACGCAACACGACGCGGGGGGCCTCGACCGATCATGGTCGAGGCCCCCGCGTCGTGTGCGCGAACGTCAGGTCGTGTGTTGCTCGCCGAAGTTGACGCCCGGGGCGCCGGTGACGGCGACCCCGGCGGTCACGCCCGCGCCCGGCCCGTCGCCGTGTTCGCTCGCGCCGGCTGCCTGCCCGCGGTTCTGCAGGCGCTTCTCGACGAGGATGGCGATCTTCGAGATCGTGTAGTTGAGCGCGATGTAGATGAGCGCCACGACGAAGATCATCGGCACGATGTTCGCCGACGAGACCGCGGCGTTCTTGGCCTTGTAGAGCATCTCACCGTAGAGCACGTTGTACCCCAGCGCGGTGTCCTTGAGCACGACGACGAGCTGGCTGATGAGCGTCGGCATCATCGCGGTGATCGCCTGCGGCAGCAGGATCGAGCGCAGGGTCTGCGTCTGTGTCAGACCGACGGACAGACCCGCCTCGCGCTGCCCGTTCGGCAGCTGGTCGACGCCGGAGCGGATGACCTCGGCGACGACCGCACCGTTGTAGATGATGAGGGCGACGACCGTCGCGATGAACGGGTTGTTGTCGTTGTCACCGCGGGTCGAGAGCCAGCCGTAGACGAACAGCATCATGAGCAACACGGGCACGGCACGGCCCAGCTCGACGATGACGCCGGCGACCCACCGCAGGGGCCGCACGTGCGACATGCGGGCCATCGCGAAGACGATGCCGAAGACGGCGGCGCCGACCATGGCGGTGCCGGCGGCCTTCAACGTGCCGAGCAGGCCCGGCAGGATGTAGTCCTGCCACGTCGAGGCCTCGAGGAACGGCTTCCACATGGCCGAGGTGAGCTGGCCCTTGTCGTCGAGACGGCGGTAGACGAGCCACAGCAGGCCGAGAAGGACGAGAGCGCCGAGCACCGTCAGGACGGCGTGTCGCCGGCGGGCCTTCGGGCCCGGGGCGTCGAAGAGAACTCCGCTACTCATCGCTTCACCGCCAGTTTCTTGCCGAGGTAGCCGACGAGCAGACCCGTCGGCAGGGTCAGTGCCACGAAGGCGAGGGCCGAGGCGAAGAACGCCTGGTTGAGCAGGCCCGGGTCGTCCTCGGTCACCTTCGCCAGCATCGCGGCCATCTCCATGACGCCGATGACGACGGCGACGGTGGTGTTCTTCGTCAGCGCGATGAGCGCGTTGCCGAGGGGGACGATCGCGCCGCGGAACGCCTGCGGCAGGATGACCTCACGCAGCGACTGGCTGAACGTGAGCCCGATCGAACGCGCGGCCTCGGCCTGCCCGAGCGGGATCGTGTTGACGCCGGAACGCAGCGCCTCGCAGACGTAGGCGGCGTGGTAGACCGTCAGGCCGATCACCGCGAGGCGGAAGTTGTTCGACGTGAAGAAGTCGGGGCTCTTGCTGTCAGCGAGCTCGACGCCGAGCTTGGCCCACAGCACGAGGTTGCACGACAGGATGATGAGCGTCAGGGGAGTGTTGCGGAAGATGTTGATGTAGGACGTGCCGAGGAAGCGCAGCATCGGCACCGGCGACATGCGCAGGACGGCGACGAGCGTGCCGAGGACGAGGGAGCCCACGGCGGCCACGAGGGTCAGCTTGATCGTCATCCACAACGCGTCGAGCAGATGATAATCGCTGAAAAGCGTTGACATGCAAGGCCTTTCAATGGGTGACGGTGACGGGCGCGGCGGGTGCCGCGCCCGTCACCGCGCGTGGATCAGGAGCAGGCTGCCGGCTTCGGCGGGTTGAGCTTCGTGTCGTAGCGGAAGTCGGCGCCGAGGTTCGACTCGACGGCCTTCTTCCACTCACCGGAGTCGACCATCTTCGTGATGGCCTTGTTGACCTTCTCGCAGGTGTCCTTGTCGCCCTTCTTGAGGCCGACGCCGTACTTCTCCTCGGTGAAGGCATCGCCGACGAGCTTGAACTTGCCCTTGTAGGCATCCTGGTTGGCGTAGCCGGCGAGGATCGTGTTGTCCGTCGTCATCGCGTCGATGGCGCCGGAGGCGAGCGCGTCCGCGCACTCGGAGTACTTGTCGTACTGCTGGGGGACGAGGTTCGGCTGCTGCTTCTTCAGGTTGTCGACCGACGTCGAGCCGGTGACGGAGCAGACCTTCTTGCCCGCGAGGTCCTTGACGCTCTTGATGTCGCTGTCCGCCTTCGTCAGGACCGACTGGCCGGCGACGAAGTAGGGGCCGCCGAAGGAGACCTGCTGCTTGCGCTTGTCGGTGATCGAGTACGTGGCGAAGATCATCTTGACGGTGCCCGCCTCGAGCATCTTCTCGCGCTGCTTGGAGGGCGACTCGACGAAGTCGATCTTGTCCTCGCCGTAGCCCATCTCCTTCGCGACGTACTTGGCGACGTCGACGTCGAGGCCCTTGTAGTCCGAGCCGGCCTTGAGTCCGAGGCCGGGCTGGTCGTACTTGATGCCGATCTTGATCTTGTCGCCCGAGCCGGACGAGCTCTTGTCGTCGCTGCCGCCACAGGCCGTCAGGCCGAGGGCGAGGGCGGCGACACCTGCGGTGGCGATGGCACGCTTCATGTCTGTTTCCTCCTGGGTTTGCTGACGGCCTGCGTCAGTGGGTGAGAATCTTGCCGAGGAAGTCCCGGGCACGATCGGTCGTCGGGTTGCTGAAGAACTGTTCGGGGGCCGCCTGCTCGAGGATGGCGCCGTCCGCCATGAAGATGACGCGGTCGGCGGCGCGGCGGGCGAAGCCCATCTCGTGGGTGACGCAGATCATCGTCATGCCGTCGGCGGCGAGCTGCGCCATGACGTCGAGGACCTCGTTGATCATCTCGGGGTCGAGCGCTGACGTCGGCTCGTCGAAGAGCATCACCTTCGGTTCCATCGCGAGGGAGCGGGCGATGGCGACGCGTTGCTGCTGGCCGCCGGAGAGCTGGGCCGGGAACTTCTTCGCCTGGTGGGCGACACCGACGCGTTCGAGCAGCTCCATCGCCTTCGCCTCCGCGTCGGCCTTGCTCTGCTTGCGGACCTTGATGGGGCCGAGGGTGACATTGTCGAGAATCGTCTTGTGGGCGAACAGGTTGAACGACTGGAACACCATGCCGACGTCGGCGCGCAGCTTCGCCAGCGCCGCGCCCTCCTCGGGCAGCGCCTTGCCGTCGATCGTGATCGTTCCGGACTCGATCGTCTCGAGCCGGTTGATCGTGCGGCACAGCGTCGACTTGCCGGATCCCGAGGGGCCGAGCACGACGACGACCTCACCGCGATTGACGCTCAGGTCGATGTCCTTGAGGACGTGCAGGTCGCCGAAGTGCTTGTTCACTCCGTCGAGCACGACGAGGGGTTCGCCTCGCTGGGCGGTGATGTCACTGTGCGCTGGGGCAGTGGTGGCTCCGGTCATGGCAGTGATCGTAGTCACGCCCACAGGCCGCTACGGCGCCGCCGCGCTCATTCGTGACCTAATTGCTACACATGAGCGTGGATAGGTTGTCGATATCTACTGACCCGTCAGATCCCGCAGCACCCGCGCTCGTCTCACGCTGTTGACGACTCACGACCCCGGCTCCACCTGGTGGCCGGGGTCGCAAGCGAATCTGTGGGTGTCTCAGGCGGCGAGGACGCGTTGTGACGCTGCCGCGCGCTGCACCGACTGGATCAGGGCGCGCGACGAACCCGACGCGAGCGTACCGGTGAGCGACATCGTCAGCACCGGGGAACCGTCGACGCTCGTGAGCTGGAGGCCGACGCGCACACCGTCAGCGTCGAGGTGGGCGCGCAGCTGCCCGACCGTCTCGGTCGGGGTGCCGTCGATGACGAGCCGCCCCTGGACGTGCCTGCCGTCGGCGCCGGTGACGAACATGCCGAGGCGCTCGCCGTCGTGGACGATCTCGGCGATGTGCGCGACGGGGGTGTCGTCCTCGTCGAGGACCCAGTAGATACGGGGCGCGACGGCGTCGCGGGCCGGCTGCGCGAGCATGAGGACGCGACCGTCCGTGCGGCCACAGGCGGCGAGAACGTCACGCTTACGCGCGGCGAACTCATCCGCGGTGAACGCGCCGAGGTCGTACGAGCGGAAGCCATGCGCCCACCGGGAGAGGCGTACGGGCAGGTCGAGGTCGGCGAGCCACAGTTCAGCTGCCTGGGTAGAGCTGACAGGCAGCGGCGCCGTCCAGGTATGGTGCAGCCGGAGGCGGGCCAGTGCGGGCAGGCTCAGGCCAAGGTCACTGAAAGATGTGTCGGTCTCGAGTGCCATGCTCATGGTCGGCCCCTTCTGGTCGGCAGCTGCAGCGGGCGCCGACGAATGGGAACTCGCTGTGTGCGGCGTTCCTTTGAACGTAAGGCGGGGTGACAGGCGTCGACAAACCTTTGTCGACGTTCTCAAGGTCGCTAATCTCTGCGTATGTCAACGCATGTCGAGGGGCTGCAGATCGGCGAACTTGCCGAACGCGTCGGGGTGTCGACTCACACCCTTCGCGCGTGGGAGCGCCGTTACGGCATCCTCAAACCGTCGCGCACGACGGGCGGCTACCGCGTCTACAGCGAACTCGACGTCCGTCGCGTCTCTGCGGTGCTGGGCCTACGCGAGCAAGGTGTGTCCATCGCGGAGGCCGCGCGCCGCGTCAACGCGAACGTCGTCGCCCAGATCCCGGCCGGCCGACGTATCGACGCCGCAGCCATCGTCTACGAGATGCACCGCGCTGTCGACCGGTTCGACGAGTTCGCCCTGAGTGCCGCGCTGGATCGGCTGCTGTCGTCGCATCGGCTCGAGGAAGCCTTGCGTGACGGCCTCATGCCGTTCCTCGTGCAGTTGGGCGGGCGTTGGGAACGGGGTGAGGTGTCCGTCGCGCACGAGCACTTCGCGACGCAACTCATCCGCCGTCGCCTCGACAGCTACAGCCTCATGTGGGCCGACGGTGACGGGCCCCTCGTCGTCCTCGCCTGCCCGCCGGGGGAGCAGCACGACATTCCACTGCTCGTGCTCGGGGTGCTTCTCGCGCGCTCGGGGTGGCGCATTCGCTACATCGGCCAGGAGACGCCTGTCGCTGATCTTGCGCAGGCGTGCTCCATCCTGCAGCCCGATCTCGTCGTCATGGCTGCGACGCGTGACACGACGTTCCGTCGCTCGCTCGACGAGCTGCGTGACCTCGCGCGCTCCTACCGCCTCCTCATCGGCGGGCGCGGCGCCACCGACACCATATGCGCCGACCTCGGCGTCGAGGCGATGTCGCAGGACGTCGTCGCCGCAGCTTCCGCACTCATCGACGAATCGGGGCGCACCGGGCGATCCGACTCGGACGCCGCCGCACAGTTGGTCGGCTGACGCCACAACCCCACGTCACGGGGGTTAAACTCTCTTGCGGCCCGCGACGAGCGGGCGAGGGGCGGTAGCTCAGCTGGTCAGAGCAGGGGACTCATAATCCCTGGGTCGCGGGTTCAAGCCCCGCCCGCCCTACTCGGACGTCGTCACGCCGTCACGCCGAGGACGTCGTCATCTCGAGACGAGCCGCCTTGTCGCAGGGCGTATGTCGGCGGCCGTCGGTGCGCGAGGGTGCGCCTCCCTACGATGGGCGCATGAGCAACGCGCCGTGGGTGAGCACCGGCCCGGCATCATCCGGTGAAGGCGCGCGGGAGAAGTGGCAGGAGGCGACGCGCGTCCCTCTCGGCATCCTGGCGCTCGTCTTCATCGCCTCGTATGCCGCACCCATTCTCCGGCCGAGCCTGCCGACCGATGTCATCCTGACGTTCCATGCACTCAACGTCATCACCTACCTCGCGTTCGTCGGTGACTACTTCGCGCGCCTCCACCTCTCCCGCGACCGTCGCGGCTTCCTGCGCCACTCCGGGCTTGACGTGCTCGTCCTCGTCCTGCCCGCGCTGCAACCGCTGCGCACGATGCAGCTCATCGCCCTGCTGCGGCTGCTCGACAAGCGCCTCGGACGCACCCTGCGCGGCCGCATCGTCGCCTACCTCGGGTTCGCGACGCTGACGGTGCTGTTGCTCGGCGCACTCGCCGTCCTCGACGCCGAACGCAAGGCGCCGGGCGCCAACATCCACACCTTCGGCGACGCCCTGTGGTGGGCGACGACGACGATCACGACGGTCGGCTACGGCGAGCACCACCCCGTGACACCGAGCGGACGTGTCGTCGCCGCCTGCCTCATGTTCAGCGGCATCGGGCTGTTCAGTGTCGTCACGGGTTCGGTGGCGTCATGGATCCTCGATCGCGTCCGCGAGGAGGACGGCGAGGTCGCCGCCGACGACCGCATGCGCGACGAGGTCGAAGCACTCACCCATGAGATCCGAGCCCTGCGCGCCGACGTCGCGGAACTACGGGGCCGGACGGCGTCGCACCGGGCCGCAGCGCCCGAGAGCGACGACATCCTCTGAGCGGGCACTGCGAGACAGCTCGCCAGGACACGCGGGCGTGTCGCTCCCACGGGGTGAGCACCGCATGCGCCAGAGTGACAGGTTGATTCTTAGCCACGCCGCACGGGTGCTGGCCTGCAGCGTCGCCATCGTGCAGAATGGCGGCACACATCATCGGATTCCTGGGTGTGGCTGAGGTCGTTGGGGAAGACGTCCCTCGCGAACACCAGGAGGTTCGGATGTCGATGACTCGCGTCATGACGCGCGGGGTGGTTTTCGTGCACTCCACCCCCGCTGCGCTGTGCCCTCACATCGAGTGGGCGCTCGAGAGCGTCCTCGGCGCCGACGTCAACCTCGAGTGGACGCAGCAGCCCGTCGCGCCGGGCCTCGTGCGCAGCGAGTTCAGCTGGAGCGGCGAACCAGGCAGCGGCGCAAAGCTCGCGAGCGCGCTGCGCGGCTGGGATCACGTGCGCTACGAAGTCACCGAAGAACCCTCACCCGGCAACGACGGCTCACGCTGGTCGCACACCCCGAACCTCGGCATCCACCACACGTGGACGTCGGCGAGCGGCGACGCCGTCGTCAGCGAGGACCGCCTGCGCAGCGCCCTCGTCGCGAGCCAGGGCGACCCTGAGGAGTTCCGGGCCGAGATGGCCGAGCTGCTCGGCACCGCCTGGGACCAGGAGCTCGAGCCCTTCCGCTACGCCGGCGACGGCGCTCCCGTGCGCTGGCTGCACCGCGTCGGCTGACGCACCACACACGTCGAAGGCCGCTTGCTCTCTGGGGGAGCAAGCGGCCTTCGTCATGCCGGGTGGGCGTCAGATCACAGTGGGATGTTGCCGTGCTGCCCGCGACGCGCGGGTGCGGCGGCCAGTGCCGAAGCGAGCGCTCCGCGCGTCTCGGCCGGCTCGACGACCTCGTCGACGACACCGATCTCCTGGGCGCGTTCCAGTCCACCCGCGAGCACGGCATGCTCGGCGGCTAGTTCCTCCTCGACCCGGGGACGCGCGGCCTCGTCGACCTCCGCGAGCCGGCGACGGTGCAGGATGCGCACGGCAGCGACGTGACCCATGACGGCGACCTCCGCGCTCGGCCACGCGAACACGCGCGTCGCGCCGAGGGAGCGGCTGTTCATCGCGATGTACGCGCCGCCGTACGTCTTGCGC
The DNA here is from genome assembly GCF_000152185.1 of Dermacoccus sp. Ellin185. Lineage (NCBI taxonomy): Bacteria > Bacillati > Actinomycetota > Actinomycetes > Micrococcales > Dermacoccaceae > Dermacoccus > Dermacoccus sp. Ellin185. Next base: position 65,229 of record NZ_AEIQ01000045.1, read on the forward strand.
GTCACGAGCGTCACGCGCGGCACGACCGCCTCGGCGAACGCGTGCAGCAGCTTCGCGCCGCGGCGCACCACGCCGTCCCACTCCTGACCGACGCCAGGCAGGTAGCCGGGGACGTCGACGAGCACGACGAGGGGGATGCCGAACGCGTCGCACATGCGCACGAAACGGGACGTCTTCTCCGCGGCGGGGGAGTCGAGGCACCCGCCGAGACGCATCGGGTTGTTCGCGATGACGCCGACGGTGCGCCCGCCGAGGCGCCCGAGCGAGGTGACGATGTTGGGCGCCCACTTCGCGTGCAGCTCGACCTGCTCACCCGCATCGTCGAACAGGTCGTCGACGAGGGGGTGCACGTCGTAGGCGCGCTTCGGGTTCTCGGGGAACGTGGCGCCGAGGTCGCGCTCTTCGAGCGATCCGAGGTCGAACTCGCCCTGATTCGCCATGAGCGAGGCGAGCAGACGGCCTCGCTCGAAGGCCTCATCCTCTGTGGCCGTGACGACGTGGACCACGCCCGAGCGTCGACCGTGCGGTTCGGGCCCGCCGAGGCGTGCGGCGTCGACGTTCTCGCCCGTCACCGAGCGCACGACGTCGGGGCCCGTCACGAAGATGCGGCCCTGATCGGCCATGATGACCACGTCCGTCAGCGCCGGCCCGTAGGCGGCACCACCGGCGGCGGCGCCGATGACCACGGAGATCTGCGGGATCTTGCCCGACGCCCGCGTCATGATGGCGAACACCTCGCCGACGGCATGCAGGCTGACGACGCCCTCGGCCAGTCGCGCACCGCCGGAGTGCCACAGCCCGATGACGGGCAGGTTCTCGGCGAGGGCGATCTCGTAGGCCTCGACGATCGCCTTGCACCCCTCGACACCCATCGCGCCGCCCTGCACCCGCGCGTCGGAGCAGAACACGACGACGGGCGTGCCGTCGGCGGTGCCGCGAGCGGAGACGAAGCCGGAGCGCTCGACCTCGGCGATGACGTCGACGCTGCCGGCGTCGAGGAAGTTCTCGAGGCGGCGATACGGGTCGCGCGGGTCGACGTCGGCCTCGGCCGGCGCGGTGGCGGTGAGGGCGTTCATGAGGCGCTCCGAATCGTGAGGGCGACGTTGTGGCCGCCGAAGCCGAACGAGTTGTTGAGGGCCGCGATGTCGCCCTCGGGCAGCGTGCGGGCCTCGCTGCGCACGACGTCGAGGTCGATGGCGGGGTCGAGGTCGTCGATGTTGATGGCCGCCGGAACGAGGCGGTGGTGCACCGACAGCACCGTGATGACGGCCTCCAGCGCGCCCGCAGCGCCGAGCAGGTGACCCGTCATCGACTTCGTCGCGGCCACCGCCATGTGGTCGGCGTCGGCGCCGAACGCGGCGCGGATCGCGTTCGCCTCGGCGACGTCACCGACGGGCGTCGAGGTTGCGTGGGCGTTGATGTGGCAGATGTCGGCGGGCGTCAGACCGGCGGCATCGACGGCCTGACGCATCGCCCGCTTGGCACCGGCACCCTCGGGTTCGGGCGCGGTGATGTGGTGGGCGTCGGCGGACATGCCGATGCTCGCGAGCTCGGCGTAGATCCGCGTGCCGCGCGCCTTCGCGTGCTCCTCGGACTCGAGCACGACGACCGCAGCACCCTCGCCCATGACGAAGCCGTCACGGCCAGTGTCGTACGGGCGGGAGGCGGCCTGCGGGTCGTCGTTGCGCGTCGAGAGGGCCTTCATCGCCGCGAACCCGGCGAACGGCAGCGGGTGCATCGGCGCCTCGGTGCCGCCGGCGATGACGACGTCGGCGCGGCCCGAGCGGATGATGTCGATCGCGAGACCCATCGCCTCGGCGCCGGAGGCGCACGCGGAGACGGTCGTGTGGGCGCCTGCGCGCGCACCGAACTCGAGCGACAGGTTGCCCGCAGAGGTGTTGGGCATGAGCATCGGCACCGTCAGCGGGTACACGCGACGCGGGCCCTTCTCGCGCATGACATCCCACTGGTCGAGCAGCGTCGTCACCCCGCCGATGCCGGTGCCGAACGCGACTGCGAGTCGCTCCGGCTCCACCTCGGGGCTGCCCGCGTCTGCCCACGCCTCGCGCCCTGCGATGAGCGCGTACTGGGCGCTGCGGTCCATGCGGCGCGTCTCGACCTTCGTCAGCACCTCGGCCGGGTCCTGGGCGATGGACGCGGCGAACGTCACGGGCAGCTCGAACTGCTCCAGCCATTCGGCGGGCAGCGCGCGAGCACCGGAACGACCGGCGAGCAGGGCGTCCCACGTCTCGGGTGCGGTGCCGCCGAGCGGGGTCGTCGCACCGATGCCGGTGACGACGATGCGGGCGTCGCGGTTCGGGGTCATGCTGGCTCCTTGGTGGGGCACGAAAGAATGGGGTGCGACGCGCCGCCCGCGCGGGCGAGGTGCCGGGGCGGCGCGTCGACGGGGGCCGTTCAGGCCTGGGCGTTCTTGATGTAGCTGACGGCGTCGCCGACGGTGACGAGGTTCTTGACCTCTTCGTCGGGGATGCGGACGCCGAACTTCTCCTCGGCGTTGACGACGATCGTCATCATCGACAGCGAGTCGATGTCGAGGTCGTCGGTGAACGACTTGTCGCTCTGCACGGAGGCGGCGTCGATGCCGGTCTCCTCGTTGACGATCTCGGCGAGGCCGGCGAGGATCTCCTGCTCGGAAGCAGCCATGGTGTTTCTCCTTGTCGTGACGTCGACCGTTCGTCGATCGACTCCGTCTGCGGTTCTTTCCTTGCCCCGGATGGCCCGCCGAGGCGCGGGAGCTGAATGCTGAGTCGCGGTGCGGCTCAGGGGATCTCGACGACCTGCGCCGCGTAGGCGAGGCCCGCGCCGAAACCGATCTGCAGCGCGAGATCGCCGCTCTTGGCCTGCCCCTCGCGCACGAGTCGTTCGGCGGCCAGCGGCACCGACGCGGCGGACGTGTTGGCCGTGTCGACGATGTCGCGCGCGATGACGACGCGTTCGGGCAGCTTCATCTGCTTGGCCATGGCGTCGATGATGCGGACGTTCGCCTGATGCGGAATGAACACGTCGATGTCGTCGACGCTCAGGCCCGCGGCGTCGATGGCGCGCAGCGCGACGGGAGCCATGCTCCACACCGCCCAGCGGAAGACGCTCTGACCTTGCATCGTGATGGTCGGGCCGGGCGAGCCGTCCTCGAGCACGTTGGGGCGGATTGCCTCCCACGCCGCGCCGTCACTGCCCCAGATCGTCGGGCCGATGCCGACGTGGTCGCTCGCGCCGACGATCGCCGCGCCCGCGCCGTCACCGAAGATGAAGGCGGTGCCGCGGTCGCTCGGATCGAGCACGGACGTCAGGCGCTCGGCGCCGAGGACGAGGACAGTGCTCGCGCTACCGGCCCGCACGAGGTCGGAGGCGACACCGATGCCGTGACAGTACCCGGCGCAGGCGGCGGACAGGTCGAACGCGACGGGGGAGTCCAGCCCCAGTCGATCCGCGAGCATCGGCGCGGCGGCGGGCGTGAACATGTCGTGCGTGACCGAGCCGAGGATGACGCCGTCGATCGTCGCCGGGTCGACACCGGAGCGTGCGATCGCGTCGCGCGCCGCCGACTCGGCCATGTCGAGCATCGTCTCGTCGTCGCGCGCGAAATGACGCGTGCGGACACCGGAGCGCTCCTGGATCCACTCGTCGGAGGAGTCGATGGCCTCGACGATCTCGCTGTTCGGCACGAGCCGCTGCGGGCGGTAACCGCCGAAACCGAGGATGCGGGTGTACTGCGCGCCGGTGCGCTGCGCGAGGGCCTTCACTGCGCCTCCTTCGGGTGAAGACGCACGAGGGGCTGGCCGGGAGAGACAGGGTCGCCCTCACTGACGAGCCACTCGATGATGCGCCCGCCGTGCGGCGCGACGACGTTGTACGCGTCGCGCGCCGTGACGACCTGTCCGATCGTCTCGCCGGGGGTGATGGTGTCGCCCTCGTCGAGGGGCGCGCGCTCGATCGTCCCCTTGGCCGGCGCGATGACGAGTCGCCACGCGGGTTCGAGATCGGTGTCGACCTGGCCGTGCTCGCGCACCATGCGGTGCGCCGCGTCGAGGTCGTCGGGGGTCTTGAGCGCCAGGGTCTCGACACCAGGCAGGGCACGCTTGGCGAGGCCCGTCAGGGTGCCGGCCGGCGGCACCTCGACGAGGCCCGTCACGCCCATCGCCTTGAACGTCTCCATCGTCAGATCCCAGCGCACCGGGTTGCTCACCTGGCTGACGAGGCGGCGCAGCACCCGCGTGCCGTCGTGGACGACGAGCCCGTCCTTGTTCGACACGAGGGGGATGCGAGGGTCGTGCGTCGAGATGGCCCGCGCGAAGACACTGAGCCGCTCCACGGCCGGCGCCATGTGCTCGGTGTGGAAGGCACCCGCGACCTGGAGCGGGATGACGCGTGCCTTCGACGGCGGCTCGGCCTTGAGCCGCTCGATCTGCTCGAGGGTGCCGGCCGCGACGATCTGACCGGAACCGTTCATGTTGGCCGGCGTGAGGCCGAGGGCTTCGAGGTGGCTGACGACGTCCTTCGCCTCGCCGCCGACGACGGCGGCCATGCCGGTCGGCGTGACGGCCGACGCCTGCGCCATGCCCGCACCGCGCTCGCGGACGAAGACCATGGCCTGCTCGGCGCTCAGGACGCCGGCCGACGCCGCGGCAGTGATCTCACCGACGCTGTGGCCGGCGCCGACACCGACGGAACGGAATCCGTCGACGGGGTGGGCGAACAGCGCGAGCATCGAGACGAGGCCGCTCCCGACGATGAGGGGCTGTGCGACGGCGGTGTCCTTGATGGTCTCCGCGTCACCCTCGGTGCCGAGGTGGACGAGATCCATCCCGGCGCAGGCCGACAGCCACGCCATGCGGGAGTGAAACTCTGGCAGCTCGAGCCAAGGGCGGAGGAAACCGGGGGTCTGAGAGCCCTGTCCGGGGCACACGATCGCTAGCACCCCTCAACCTTGCCCTGGAGGTGGTGGGCGAGGCGACGAGCGGGCCGACGAACTTCGCCGGTGTGATTTGTAGGAAACCTCCAATCACACCTGGCTGGGTTGCTCCCGTGCGGCGCGGGAGGCGTCCGGCCGGGTGCGCGGGCGGGACCGAGCTGCGTCGAGGTCGGCGTACATGAGGCCCAGTCGGATGGCGAAGGCGTCCTCGGGGCAGGTGAGGTCGTAACCGGTGAGGTCGTGGGTGCGCCCCAGGCGGTAGCGCACGGTGTTCGCATGGACGAACAACTCGCGCGCCGTGGCCTCCAGCGAGCCGAGACGGATGTAGGCGCGCGCCGTCTCGCGCATGACCGAATCGGGCTGGAGCGCGGCCGTCACCCGTGCGGCGAGCGCGCGGCGTGCCTTGTCGTCACCGGAGACGGCGCGTGCGGCGAGCAGGTCGTCGCTGTGCACCGGGCGGCGGCAGGAGGTGGCCGCCGGCGCGGCGTCGTAGCCGCGCAGCGCGTCCCGTGCAGAGCGGCCCGCCGCATAGAGGTGCGGCACGCGGGGCCCGCACACGAGGGGGCCGTCGCCGAAGTGGTCGGCGAGCAGTCGCGCCGCGGCGAGCGGGTCGGCGTGCGGGGCGGCCTGAGACGACGTGCTTGCTGCATTGCCTGACGATGTGCCGCTGCGTGGCGTCGCGAGGGTGGCCGCGTCGAGCCCGCCGACGACGGCGATCATCCGCCGTCCTTCGACGGAGACGAGGATCTCGAGCCCGGCATGACGCGCGGCGCGTCGTAGTGGGTCGACGACGCTCGTCTGGCTGCCGAGAGGGCTCGCGCCGACGACGACGGTGACGCCGCGCACCTCGGCCCAGCCGAGGGCATTGACGCGGGAGCCGAGCGTCTCGTCGGGTTCGCCGCGCACGACGGCGTCGACGACGAGCGACTCGAGGCGTGCATCCCACGCGCCGCGCGATTCCGCGGCGCGCGCGTAGACGTGGGCGGCGCCGAACGCGACCTCACGGGAGTAGCGCAGGACAGCTTCGCGCACGGCCGCGCGTTCGTCGGCCCGCGCGAGGGCGGGTGCTTCGTCCTCGACGATCTCGATGACGGTGCGCAGCAGGTCGAGGGTCTGTTCGAGGCTGATGCTGCGCGTCAGTTCGCTTGGTGCGTCGGCGAACACGTCGATGGCGCCGGCGCCTTCGACGTGCGGGTTCTCGAGCCACGACAGGAACGACGTGATGCCGCCGTGCGCGATGACGCCGATCCAGCTGCGATCCTCGGCGCTGAGCGCGGCGAACCAGGCGTGGTCGGCTTCGACGCGCGCCGCGGCCGACGTCGCCATCGCCCCGACGCCGCGGCGCATCGCCGTCAGAGATTCACGCGAGGGCACCCTGGGTTCCGCCATGCCCGTCACCGTAACCGAGCCTTGTGGGAACCCACGAGTAGCAACGACACCGGTCGGCCGACCGACCCCGGAAAGCACGAAGCCGTGCGCACTCACGGACGGTGAGTGCGCACGGCCAACGTGCGATGCAGGGGACGTGGACGCGCCCCCGTGGCGGTGTCGCACCTCGGGCCGGGAGAGCTTGCGACTCCGGACCGATGGAAGACGCCGCGAGGGAATCGTCAGGCTTCTCCGCGCACCATTTGGCGCAGAAGCCCGACGGGCAGAACCGTCGCCCAGTTCTGCCCGTCGCTGTTCGCATTGCCCGTCAGGCTTCTCCGCCGGCGTTGCCGGAGGTGCCGGCCTTGACGTTGAGCAGCTCGTACTTCTCGGCTGCCTGACGCGGGATCGACGGGTCGAGTTCGCCGCGGTCGGCGAGCGACTGCAGGGCGCGCACCGCCATCGACGGGCCGTCGATGTGGAGGAAGCGTCGTGCTGCAGCTCGCGTGTCGGAGAAGCCGAATCCGTCGGCGCCCAGCGAGTGGAATTCGCCGGGCACGTACTGGCGGATCTGGTCGTGCACCTGGCGCATCGAGTCGCTCGTCGCGATGACGGGACCGGGTGCGTCCTTGAGGCGCGACGTGATGAACGGCTCGCGGCGCTCGTCCTCGGGGTGGAGGAAGTTGTGCTCGTCGGCCTCGAGGCCGTCACGGCGCAATTCGTTCCACGACGTCACGGACCAGACGTCGGCGACGACGCCCCAGTCCTCCTTGAGCAGTTCCTGTGCCTCGAGGGCCCAGGCGACTCCGACGCCGGAGGCGAGCAGCTGCACGCGGCGCGCGTCGTCGCCGAGGCCGTCGAACGAGCCGTCCTTGAGCTTGTAGATGCCGCGCTTGATACCTTCGACGTCGACGTTCTCGGGCTCGGCCGGCTGCACGATCGGCTCGTTGTAGACGGTCAGGTAGTAGATGACGTTCTCGGCGTTCTCGCCGTACATCTTCTCCAGGCCGTCCTGCACGATGTGCGCGATCTCGTAGCCGTAGGCCGGGTCGTAGGAGCGGATGGCGGGGTTCGTCGCGGCGAGCACGTGGCTGTGACCGTCGGCGTGCTGCAGACCCTCACCCGTCAGCGTCGTACGGCCCGCGGTGGCGCCGATGAGGAAACCCTTGGCCATCTGGTCGGCGGCCGCCCAGATCGAGTCACCAGTGCGCTGGAAGCCGAACATCGAGTAGAAGACGTAGACCGGCACCATCGGGATGTCGTTCGTCTCGTACGCGGCGCCGACGGCGGTGAACGCCGCGACGGAGCCGGCCTCGTTGATGCCGAGGTGCAACAGCTGGCCCTGCGGGCTCTCCTTGTACGCGAGCATGAGCTCGGCATCGACGGAGCGGTAGTGCTGCCCGTGCGGGTTGTAGATCTTCGCCGTCGGGAAGAACGCGTCCATGCCGAACGTGCGCGCCTCGTCGGGGATGATCGGCACGATGTGCTTGCCGAACTCCTTGTCGCGCATCAGCTCCTTGAGGATGCGGACGAACGCCATCGTCGTCGCGACCTCCTGCTTGCCGGAGCCCCTCTTCGCGATCTTGTACGCCTCGTCACCGGGCAACGGCAGCTGCGAGCTGCGGCCCTTGCGCGACGGCAGCCCACCGCCGAGCTTCGCGCGACGCTCGAGCAGGTACTTGATCGCCGGGTCGTCGTTGCCGGGGTGGTAGTACGGCGGACGGTACGGGTCCTTCTCGAGCTGCTCGTCGCTGATCGGGATGTCGAGCGAGTCGCGGAACTGCTTGAGGTCCCCGAGCGTCATCTTCTTCATCTGGTGCGTCGCGTTGCGGCCCGCGAAGTGCGTGCCGAGGCTGTAGCCCTTGATGGTGTGCGCGAGGATGACCGTCGGCTGGCCCGTGTGCTCCATCGCAGCCTTGTAGGCGGCGTACACCTTGCGGTAGTCGTGGCCACCTCGCTTGAGCTTCCACCACAGGTCGTCGTCGGACCAGTTCTCGACCATCTTCGCCGTGCGCGGGTCCTGGCCGAAGAAGTACTCGCGGACGTAGGCACCGTCATTGGCGCGGATCGTCTGGTAGTCGCCGTCACGCGTCTTGTTCATGATGTTGACGAGCGCACCGTCACGATCCTGGGCGAGCAGCGGATCCCAGCCGCGGCCCCACAGCACCTTGATGACGTTCCAGCCGGCGCCGCGGAAGAACGCCTCGAGCTCCTGCACGATCTTGCCGTTGCCGCGCACGGGGCCGTCGAGACGCTGCAGGTTGCAGTTGACGACGAACGTGAGGTTGTCGAGGCCCTCGTTGGCGGCCCACTGCAGGGCGCCACGCGACTCGACCTCGTCCATCTCGCCGTCACCGAGGAAGGCCCAGACGTGCTGGTCGGAGGTGTCCTTGAGGCCGCGGTCGTTGAGGTAGCGGTTGACCATCGCCTGGTAGATGGCGTTCATCGGGCCGATGCCCATGGAGACGGTCGGGAACTCCCAGAACTCCGGCATGTTGCGCGGGTGCGGGTAGCTCGGCAGGCCGGCGGACTCACCGTCGATGAAGTGGCTCTTCTCCTGACGGAAGCCGTCGAGCTGCTCCTCGCTCAGGCGGCCCTCGAGGTAGGCGCGCGAGTAGATGCCGGGGGAGGCGTGGCCCTGGATGAAGACCTGGTCACCGCCGCCCGGGTGGTCCTTGCCGCGGAAGAAGTGGTTGAAGCCGACCTCGTAGAGCGTCGCGGCGGAGGCGTACGTCGAGATGTGGCCGCCCACGCCGATGTCGGGGCGCTGCGCGCGGTGCACCATGACGGCGGCGTTCCAGCGGATCCAGGCGCGGTACTTGCGCTCCATCTCCTCATCGCCGGGGAACCACGGCTCGGCCTCGGGGCCGATCGTGTTGATGTAGTCGGTCGCAGTCAGCGACGGCACGCCGATCTGCTGCTCGCGGGCGCGCTCCAGCAGCTTGAGCATGACGTACCGGGCACGGTTGCGTCCGGCTTCGTCGACGAGGCCGTCGAGCGAGTCGAGCCACTCCTGCGTCTCGTCGGGATCGATGTCCGGCAACTGACTGGGAATGCCATTCAGGATCGGGCCGGCTTCCTCAAGCGACACTTAGGTCACGTCCTCTCGTCCACTGCGTCGGCGCTACCTGGCACGCGCCACATGCTCCCATCCTGCCCCCCGTGAGCACCCTGCGCGAAACCGGGACGGGGTTACTCGTGGGTACTCCGTTTGGCGGGCGGGACGAGGGGTTTCGAGGCTCATCAGGCCAGGGCGATCGGGCCCACGAGACGGTCGTCATGAGGGCGCCTTCTTGCAATGCGCGAGACAACCTTGTGGACTACCCTTCCAACAAGGCTGCATCCACCCGGCGTGGTCGCAGCGTCCAGAACAGAAAGTGAGCACAGCACGTGAACCAGACCGCAGGGGCACATCCGGCGGCCAAGATCGGCTTCTCCGCGGACGACATCGTCATGGAGATCGGTTGGGACGACGACGTCGACGAGTCGTGGCGCGAAGCCATCGAGGAGATCGTCGGCTCCGAGATCGAGGACGAGACGTACGACGGCGTCGTCGACTCCGTCCTCGTGTGGTTCCGTGACGGCGACGGCGACCTCACCGACGACGTCGTCGACGCGCTCGCCACGCTGGAGGACAAGGGGTTCGTCCTCCTCATGACGCCGAAGGCCGGCTCGGATCTTGCGATCGACGCCGCGGACGTGCAGGAAGCTGCGACGACCGCCGGTCTCAAGGCCAGCTCGACCTTCAAGGTCGGCGACGACTGGATCGGCACGAAGCTCGTCCAGGGTGGCGCAGCGAAGCAGCGCTGAGCGCGGCCGCCGCACGAGACGAAGAGGGAGTGACATGAGCGGTCTCGAGGTGGGTGCTGCGGCGCCCGATTTCACGCTCAGGAACCAGTTCGGTGAGGACGTGACATTGTCCGGCCTCGTCGCCGAGCGCCCGACGCTGCTCGTCTTCTACCCCTTCGCGTTCTCCGGCATCTGCACGGGGGAGCTGTGCCACATCCGCGACAACCTGCCCCGCTACGACGGTGACGCGATGCAGGTCGTCGGCATCAGCTGCGATGCGATGTTCACGCAGCGCGCGTGGGCGGACGCCGAGGGCTTCGACTTCCCACTGCTCAGCGACTTCTGGCCGCACGGCGCGATCGCGCGCGCCTACGGCGTCTTCGACGACGAGCGCGGGTTCGCCGTGCGCGGCACCTTCCTCGTCGACGCGTCGATGACGGTGCTCTGGTCGCTCATCAACGGCCCCGGCGAGGCGCGCGACTTCTCGCCCGCCCTCGAGGTGGCCGAGAACCTGTGACGCGGCGCGGCGTCGTGGCGCCGCCCCTCGATGACGCCGAACTCGACGTGGCCACGCGGCGGGTAGGATTCAGCTGCATCCGCGCCGTCTCGGCGCGCGCTCAGGGCCTCTAGCTCAGCTGGTAGAGCAACGCGTTTACACCGCGTCGGTCGTCGGTTCGATCCCGGCGGGGCCCACATGAACAACTCCACCACGACCCTCGCGGACGTCACGCGAATCCTCGACGGCTTCTACCCGCCGTCGACGGCTCAGTCGTGGGATGCCGTCGGCCTCGTCACCGGCGACCCGGAGCAGCCGATCGAACGTGTCCTGTTCGCCGTCGACCCGGCGATGAGCGTCATCGACGAAGCCGTCACCGGCGGTTACGACCTGCTCGTCACGCATCACCCGCTGCTCATGCGCGGGGTCAAGTCGGTCGCGACGACGTCAGGCAAGGGGCGCGCGGTGACAGCGCTCGTCGTCGGCGACATCGCCCTGTACGCGGCGCACACGAACGCCGACGTGGCCACACCCGGCGTCAACGACGCGCTCGCGGCCGCATGCGGCCTGCAGGACGTCGAACCCCTGGTCGAGAGCGAGGGGCAGCCGCTGGGCCGCGTCGGTGACCTGCCTCAGAGCATGACGCTGCGCGCCTTCTGCGAACGCCTCGCCGCGGCGCTACCACCCGCCCCCGTCGGCCTGCGCGTCAGCGGAGAGGCCGAGGCGAGCGTCCAGCGCGTCGCGGTGCTCGGCGGCGCCGGTGACGGCGAGTTCGGCGCGGCACGACGCGCGGGGGCGGACGTCTACGTCACCGCCGACCTGCGTCATCATCCCGCCATCGAGGCGCGCGAGGAGGACGACCCGGCGGCGCCGATGTTCCTCGTCGACGCCGGACACTGGGCTACCGAATGGTTGTGGCTGCAGCACGCCTGCGAGCGTCTCGTGAAGGCCGTGCGCGAGAGCGGCGGCGACATCGAGGTGCACGTCTCGACGACGTGCACCGACCCCTGGAATTTCCTCGTGCCCACGAATGAAGGAGAGATGCAGTGAAGGCAGAACTTCAGCAGCAGTGGAGGCTGCTCGACCTGCAGAAGCTCGACACCCGCCTCGACCAGATCGATCACCGTCTCGCGAACCTGCCGCAGGCGAAGGAGCTCGCGGAGCTGACGAAGAAGGCGGACACCGCGACGGAGGAGATGATTCTCGCGCAGACGGCCGTCATGGACGTCGAGCGTGAGATCGCGCGCAGCGAGGCCGACGTGCAGCAGGTGCGCGACCGCATGGCCCGCAACGAGAAGCGCCTCGCCTCGGGTGAGGGCAGCGCGAAGGATCTGCAGGCGCTGCAGCACGAGACGGACACGCTCGCTCGCCGTCAAGTCGTCCTCGAGGACGCCGAGCTCGAGATCATGGAGCGCGCCGAGGGCCTGCGCGAGCGGCTGACGGCGTTCACGACGGTCGCCGACGAGGCCGAGGCCAAGGTCAAGCAGCTCAAGGCGGAGATGGGCGAGGCAGCCAAGGAGCTCGAGACCGAGCGCGCCGAGGTGCAGCGCAAGCGCGACGACATGGCCCCGTCGTTCGCCGCCGACCTGCTCGCGGAATACGACGGCATCCGGGCCCGCAGCGGTGTCGCCGCGGCGGCGCTGCACGGTCGTCGCTGCCTCGGTTGCGGCCTCGAACTCAACCACTCGGATCTGCAGCGCATTCGCTCGAGCGCCGCCGACCAGGTCGTCTACTGCGACGAGTGCGGACGCATCCTCGTGCGCACGGCCGAATCCGACCTCTGACCGGGCAGAGAGTACAGCGCTCGGCGCGTCGCCTCGCGGTGACGGCGCCGGGCGCTGTTCGTCGTCCGAAATGCCTGTGGGCGAAGGAGATTCATCATGACGCGACGTCTCATCGTCGAAGCTGACGGCGGTTCGCGCGGCAACCCCGGCGTCGCCGGGTACGGCAGCCTCGTGCGCGACGCGGACACCGGTGCGCTGCTCGCCGAACGCGCCGCGCCGCTCGGCAAGGAGTCGAACAACGTCGCCGAGTACACCGGCCTCATCGAGGGGCTGCGGGCCGTCGTCGATCATGCCCCGGGCGCTGCCGTGACGGTGCGGATGGATTCGAAGCTCGTCGTCGAGCAGATGTCGGGCCGCTGGAAGATCAAGCATGAGGACATGAAACGCCTCGCCGCCGAGGCCCAGGCGCTCGCGGCGGAGATCTCGAGCGCGGGCGGCGCCGTCACGTACGAGTGGATCCCGCGTGCCAAGAACAAGGACGCCGACAAGCTGTCCAACGACGGCATGGACGGCGTCACCGTGCGACGCGACACATGGGGTGACGACGTCGAGCGCGCGTCGCAGGGTGGTGGTGGCGAGCGCACTGACGGTGCTGGTGCTGACGTGGACGGCGCCAGTAGCGCGGGCGCGGGTGCGGGCGACCCGAACGGTGGGGGCGAAGTGGGCGGCGAGGTCGTCGTTGAGCCCGACGAGAAGCCGAGGGGGCCGGCGGATCTCGGACGGCCGACGCGCATCGTCCTCGTGCGCCACGGCGTCACCGACTTCACGACGAGGGGGCTGCTCGACGGTCGCGGTGGCGCGGACCCGTCGCTCAGCACCGAGGGTCGCGATCAGGCACGCCGCGTCGCGGGCGCGCTCGACGGGCTCGTCGGTGACAGCGACGTGCACGTCGTGACGTCGTCGCTCGCCCGTGGGGTCGAGACAGGCACGCTGATCGCCGAACGTCTCGGGGTGACGCCGCGGGTCGACGCCGACTGGGACGAGCAGGCCTTCGGCGAGTGGGACGGGTTGTCGTTCAAGGAGATCCGCGCCAAGGACGCGGCGGGACTGTCGAAGCTGCGTCACGAACCGACTCACCGCGCGCCGGGCGGCGAGACGCGCGACGAGCTCGACGAGCGCGTCGCTGCAGCCCTCGGTCGGGCGGTGGAACGCGGCGGTGTCGTCATCATCGTGACGCACCGCATCGTCATCATGTCGGTGCTCGCCAAGGTGCTCGATCTGAGCATGGACGGCGCGTGGCGCGTTGCGGCGGCCCCGGCGTCGCTGACCGGCATCGAGGTGTGGCGCGACGGCAACGCGCAGGTCGCGTTCACGAACGACACGCATCACCTGCGGGGCTGACAGAGCCTCAGAGCCTCCGATGCAGGCGTCAAGGGGCGTGCGCCGGCGTCCAAGGCGGGTCGTCCGGTGCGCGGACGATCATCCATCCTGTGTGGCGAGCGGCGCCGAAGATCCATAAGTTGCAGTTATGGATATTCAGCGCGGGCAAGAAGACTGGCGACCCGACACCCTCGCGGTGCGCAGCGGCCTCGCGCGCAGCGGTTTCGAGGAGACGGCGGAGGCGCTGTACCTGACGTCGGGGTTCGTCTACGACTCCGCCGAGGCCGCCGAGGCCGCGTTCTCGGGTGAGAGCGACCGGTTCGTCTACAGCCGATACGGCAACCCGACAACGGCGATGCTGCAGGAGCGGCTCGCCGCTCTCGAGGGAGCCGAGGCGTGCACGGCGACGGCGTCCGGCATGTCGGCGGTGTTCACGGCCCTGGCCGCGCTGCTGGGGGCGGGCGACCGCGTCGTCGCCTCACGCGGGTTGTTCGGCTCGTGCTTCGTCATCCTCGACGAGATCCTGCCGCGCTGGGGCGTCGAGACGGTCTTCGTCGACGGGCCTGACCTCGAACAGTGGCGCCAGGCGCTGTCGCAGCCGACGACGGCGGTGTTCTTCGAGTCGCCGAGCAACCCGATGCAGGAACTCGTCGACATGCGCGCCGTCAGCGACCTCGCCCATGCGGCCGGGGCGCAGGTCGTCGTCGACAACGTCTTCGGCACGCCTGTGTTCAGCCGGCCGCTCGACCACGGCGCCGACGTCGTCGTCTACTCCGCGACCAAGCACATCGACGGGCAGGGACGCGTGCTCGGTGGCGCCATCCTCGGCAGGCGCGAGTTCATCGACGGGCCGGTGCAGAACCTCGTGCGCCACACCGGCCCGACGATGTCGGCGTTCAACGCGTGGGTGCTGCTCAAGGGCCTGGAGACGCTGCGGCTACGCGTCGAGGCGCAGGCGGCGACAGCGCTGACGCTGGCCGAGGTGCTCGAGGCACATCCGAAGGTGTCACGTGTCGTGCATCCGTTCCTCGTCTCGCACCCGCAGCACGAGCTCGCGAAACGTCAGATGAGCGGTGGCGGCTCGGTCGTGACGTTCCAGATCGACGGTGACAAGGCGGAGGCGTTCGCCCTGATGAACGCGCTGCGCATCGTCGACATCTCCAACAATCTCGGCGATTCCAAGTCGATGATCACCCACCCCGCGACGACGACGCATCGTCGGATGGGTGCCGACGCGCGGGCCGCGATCGGCATCACGGACGGCACACTGCGCCTGTCGGTCGGGCTCGAGGATGCGGGTGATCTGGTCGACGACGTCCGTCAGGCGCTGCAGGTCGCTCTCGGCTGACGGGGGTCGCCGGCGCCATGCGTCATGCTTTTGGGGCCAGCAGGTCAAGCAGCTACGGGCCAGTAGCTCATCGCGTCAGGGCGAGGACGGCAAGAGCCGCGGCGGTCGTGATGAACGTCGTCGATCCGGTGAGCAGCAGGTGACGGCGCCAGGACACGGTGACGCCCTCGCGGCGCAGGCGCTCGCGCCACAGCAGCGTCGCCACCGACCCCCACCACGTCAGCCCACTTGCGACGTTGGCGCCGATGAGCAGGGCGAGCACACGCGTCGCGTCGTGGGCGGCGGGTTCGAGGGCGAGGTAGGCGGGCAGGTTGTTCGTCGCGTTGGCGAGGCCCGCGCCACTGAGCGTGAGGGCCCAGGCGGGCGCGTCGTCGAGCGTCCGGACGAGCGGGTCGAGCGCGCCGGACCCATGCAGCACCGCGACGGCGACGAACAGGGCCGTCGTGATGAGCAGGCTGCGCCACGGCAGGGTGATCTCGCGGAGACGCTCAGGGGTGAGCAGTGCGAGAGCGAGGACGCAGCACAGCGCCGCGACGCCGGCCGTCATCCACGGTTCGACGACGAGGATCGCCGCGCACATGAGCAGGGTGATGACGGCGACGCTTCGACGCGCGGATCTTTGCTGCGGCAGTGGTGCTGACGCCGATGTGTCATCGGGCGCCGTGGTGCACGGTGACCGCCGCCCAGGGCGATCGTGCCCGTCGAATGGCCGGAATGCGGGGCGCCAGATGACGGCGGCGCACAGGAGCGGCACGAGCGTCGTCGTCAGTGCGACGGGCCACGCCAGCGCGAGGAAGCCGAGGCTGCTCGTGGTGTCCAGGTGCCCGCGCGCCAGCAGGTTGGTGAGATTGGAGACGGGCAGCCACAGCGAGGCCATGTTCGCGAGCCACAGCGTCGGGAAGGCGAACATCGCGACCGGCGCCCGCAGTCGACGCGCGACGACGACGGCCGCGCTCGTCATGAGCACGGCAGTCGTGTCGAGGCCGAGCAGGGCGGTGACGACGCCGGTGGTGAGCAGGAACAGCAGCCACGTCGCGGGCACGTGACCGCGCCCCACAGTGACGAGACGCCGGGCCAGGTCGTCGAAGACGCCTGCGGCGGAGCAGCATTCGGCGACGATCGTCAGCGCCAGAAGAAACGCGAGAACGCCCGGCACCCGGGCGAGCAAGTCGAGCGCTTCATGCATGAGAACACCGCGTCGTGCACCTGGTGTGGGCAGTCGTCATCGGGCCGTGGCGTCGAGGATCCACGGTTTCGTCGCGCTCTTGGGCGCGGTGAGGGCGACGTCGAACGTCTCGGCGAGCTGCTCGGCGAGGGCTGCCGGCGTGCGCGGGTCACGCGGGTCGGTGACGAGGGCGCGCGTGACGAGGCCACGCGTGTGCTTCGCCATGTGAGTCGCCCCGGGCACCCGGATGTGCACCCAGCGTTTCGCAAGGTCGCCGGATGGCGCCCACGACGCGGCGTACGTCGATGATCGACAGTCGATGACGAGGCCGCGCCCGGCGGCCTCGGTCAAGGGCGCGTCGAGCAGTGGCTTCCAGAAGCTCGCGAGCGGGCCGATGCCCGGCAGGTTGACGGCCATCGACAGCCGGTAGGGAGCGACCGCGTCGCGCAGACGCACGGCTCCGTAGAGGGCGGAGGAGATGACGACGCGCCGCCCGGCACGTGTCTTGTCCGCCCCGGTGAGCGAGGCGAGATCGAGCGCGTCGTAGAGCACGCCGGTGTAGAGCGACGACGCGGGCAGGGCGGGTGCCGTCGTCAGGCGCGTGTTGCGGGCGATGTCGTCGGTGAGGTTGGGGGAGACGCCGAGGGCGGACGCAGCGTCGGGGCGAGCGCTCACCGCCGTCAGGGCGTTGATGACATTGCGGCGCGCGTCGTTCAGTTCGGGGTTGCTCAGCGAGTCGAGGTTCATGGCGCGCCCGCGGGCACGCGTCGCCTTGGTCTCCGACGGCGGCAGAAGGATGATCACCGGCACAGGGTAGTGGGCGAGGCGCTCGGTCACCCGCCGGCGCTGAGTCGCTCGCTTTCGCGCGCGGTGGGGGCAGCCGCGTCGCGTGCCGGTGTGGAACGGGCCATGCCGAGGCGCTCGCCGCGTAGGCTCGGGCCATGCCGAGCACACGCATCCTGCTGCAGAACACCGACGCCTCCGGCGAGCTCGCGCGCTCGTTCGAGGCCCTGCGCGCCGAGAACGAGCTGGCCACCGACTACCCGGCCGACGCCGTGGCCGACGCTCTCGACGCGCTCGCGCACGTCGAGAAACCGGAGCGCGACGAAACGTCCGTGCCGTTCTTCACGATCGACCCGGCCGGTTCGATGGACCTCGATCAGGCCATGCACCTGGAGCGTGACGGCGACGGTTTCCACGTGCGCTACGCCATCGCGGATGTGCCGCTGTACGTGCGTCCCGGCGGCGCTCTCGACGCCGAGACGCGCCGTCGTGGGCAGACGATCTACATGCCCGACATGCGGATTCCGTTGCACCCCGAGGAACTCAGTGAAGGTGCGGCGAGCCTGCTCGAGGGGCAGATCTGCTCGGCGTTCGTGTGGGACATGCATCTCGACGCACGCGGCGAGGTGACGTCGGCGAGTTTGTACCGCGCGCAGGTCCGCAGCGTCGAACGGCTCGACTACACGCAGGTGCAGGGGAATGTCGATGGCGGGGGCGCGACGGGCGGCGCCGTCGACGAGCGCTTCGCGCTGCTGCGTCAGATCGGTGAGTTACGCGCGCAGCTGGAGATCGAGCGTGGTGGCGCGTCGCTGCCGATGCCCGAGCAGGAGGTGAGCGAGCCGAGCCCCGGCGACTACGAGGTGCACTTCCGCCCACCCGTACCGAGCGAGGACTGGAACGCGCAGATTTCCCTCATGACGGGCATGGTGGCGGCGCGGATGATGCTCGACGCCGGCATCGGCATCCTGCGCACTATGCCGAAGGCCGACGAGCGCGACGTCGCGCGGTTCCGCCTGCAGGCGAAAGCGCTAGGCGTGGCATGGGCCGAGGACCAGACGTACGGCGCGTTCCTGCGCTCCCTCGATCGTGATGACCCGCACCATCTCGCGCTCGTCCACGAGGCCGTCGGGCTGTTCCGCGGTGCCGCGTACACGCCGTTCGACCGCGACAACCCGGCCATCGCGACGCCCGAGATCACCGAGCAGGCCGCCGTCGCGGCGCCGTACGCGCACGTCACTGCGCCGCTGCGGCGGCTCGTCGACCGCTTCGGGCTCGTCATCTGCGAGGCCGTCTCCAACGGACGCGAGGTACCGGCTTGGGCGCGCGAGGCGCTCGTCGAGCTGCCCGAGATCATGAAGCGCACCGACTCGCTGGCGCGCAAGATCGACCGCGCGTGCGTCGACCGCGTCGAGGCGGCCGCGCTGTCGTCCGACGTCGGGGAGACGTTCGCGGCGTTCGTCGTCGAGGACGGAGACCACGGCCACGGCAAGGGCGAGCCGACGATCCAGCTCGTCGACCACGCCGTTGTCGCGACGGTGAAGGTCGGTGACGCTGCGGCCCCTGCGCTCGGTGAGGCGTGTGAGGTGACGTTGACGGGCGCCGACATCGCGACGGGGAAGCTGACGTTCGCCCTCGCGTGAGGTACTGACGCCTCGCTGCGTCACATCGTGCTGGGTGCGTCAGGCGTGACCGACTCGGGCGGCATCATGTGACGCAGCTGGGTCGTCGCCCGTCATGGGCCGGTCGGATGCGTCGGCACCCGCAGGCAAAGGTAAGCTTGCGCGCGGATGAGTCGGCCGGGCGGTCGCGTCGAGAGTTCGCTCTCGCCGAGGAAAGTCCGGGCTCCACAGGGCAGGGTGATGGCTAACAGCCACCCGGGGCGACCCGCGGGAAAGTGCCACAGAGAACAGACCGCCACGCTCATGAGCGCGGCAAGGGTGAAACGGTGGTGCAAGAGACCACCAGCGCCCCAGGCGACTGGGGCGGCTCGGTAAACCCCACCCGGAGCAAGATCAGACAGCATGCGTCGAAGCGGCCCGCTGAGCATGTGGGTAGATCGCTCGAGCCCTGCAGCAATGCAGGGCCTAGATGGATGATCGCCGAAGCGATGCCAGCAATGGCGCGCGGAACACAACCCGGCTTATAGGCCGACTCATCCCCCGAACATCGCGGGCGCCAGCCCGCAACAGCAGGCCGGAAGGCGCCATCCGGCAGGAGTGGCGCCTTCCTGCCTGTCGCGATCGTGGGGCCGTCAGTGCGTCGCCGCGCTGCTGCACATGTTGAGCAGCAGCGTGAGCACGATCGAGGCGATGACCGAGAACAGGATCATGCCGAGACACCCGGGCAGGCCCCCGACGGGACGGATCTGGACGCGAGGACGTTCGTTCATGGCCTGAAAAGTACACGGTGAGCGCACGGGGCGCTCCCACCCCCAGGGGTGCCCCGTTTGCTTCACCGCCCGTCCCACATCGACGATACTGGCGCGATGACGACACGCATGACGGCCGTGCTCACCGGGCAGGTGCTCAGCTGGCTGGGTGATGCCTTCCAGGTGGTGGCATTGCCCGTGGCGATCGTCGTGGCGGGCGGTAGCGCCGGGCAGATGGCCGCGGCCATCACCGCGACGACGGTGGCACGCCTCGTGTTCACGTTGTTCGGTGGGGTCTGGGCGGATCGGGTGCAGCCACGCATCGTCATGGCCGCCTCGGACGCGGTGCGCGCAGCGTGCGGGCTCGTCCTCGCCTGCTGCTTCTGGGCCGGCGCATGGTCGACGCCGGTCATCGTCGGATGCGCCTTCGTCACCGCGGCTGCCGGTGCGTTCTACGGGCCTGCGTTCATGACGTGGCGGCGCGCCGTGGTGCCGGCGGGGGCGCGTCGGCGCACGAACGGGACCATCACGAGCCTGCGTCAGCTCATGCTCATGTTGGGCCCGGTGCTCGGGGCAGCCGTCGTCGGGTTCGCCGGCGCGGGAGTCGGCTTCGCCGTCAACGCGGCGACGTTCGTCGTCTCCCTGGGGGCGGTGCTCGTCTGGGCGGGTCAGGTCGACACGACGGCGAGCGAGCTCACGGAAGCGGGCGAGGGCACCGAAGTGGATGAGAGCTTCGGCGAGCAACTCGTCGCCGGGTGGCGCGCGGTGCGCTCGCGCTCGTGGCTGCTCTTCGGCTTGCTCGCGGCCGGTTTCTACCACATCGGCAACGGCGCGATCCTCGTGCTGGCACCCTTGCTCGTCGCCAGAGAGGCGGGTGGCGCCCACGCCGTCGGCATCGTCGCCGCCGCCGAGGGGCTCGGTGGGTTTGTCGGCGCAGCTCTCGGGTCGCGCATCCACCTGCGACGTCCGCTCTTCAGCGGGTGGGCGCCGCTGCTGCTCATGCCGTTGTGGGCCTTCAGCTTCGCGGTCTTTCACTCGGTGTGGCCGATCGCGGTGCTCGCCGCCGTCGGATACGCGGGTCTGCTCTTCTACGACGTGCATTGGGAGACGGCCATTCAGCAGGCTGTGCCCGGCGAGCTGCAGGGCCGCGTGCATTCCTGGGACATCCTCATGTCCTTCGTCGCGCTACCGCTCGGTTCGGTGCTCGCCGCACCCCTTGCCCAGACGTTCGGCGCCCGCCAGGTCATTGCCGTCGCCGCGTGCTTCCTTCTCATCGCGAGTGTCGTGCCCTTGTTCATCCGCAGCATGCGCGAGTTCACCCTCGAACCGTCGCAGACGGACCAGCCCGCCCCATCCCGGTGACGCATCGTGTGCTCGATGCGGCCCGGGTGAGGCCGGCCTGCGCAGGCTCCGCCGTCACCAACTCGTGTGGCGCGGGCGCCCTTCGTCGTAGCCCGAGGCGCTCTGCACACCCACGCGGGCACGTTCGTGGAACTCGTCGATCGTCTTTGCGCCCGCGTAGGTGAACGAGCTGCGCACGCCGGCGATGATCGAGTCCATGAGGTCTTCGACACCCGGCCGCTGCGGGTCGAGGTACATGCGCGAGGACGAGATGCCCTCCTCGAACAGCGCCGAACGTGCACGCTCGAACGCACCCTGCGATGACGTGCGGCCACGCACGGCACGAGCCGACGCCATGCCGAACGACTCCTTGTAGAGGCGCCCGTCGGCGTCGCGGTTGAGGTCGCCGGGCGACTCCCAGGTGCCAGCGAACCACGACCCGATCATGACGCTCGCGCCCCCGGCCGCGAGGGCGAGCGCGACGTCACGCGGATACTTGACGCCGCCGTCAGCCCAGACGTGAGCGCCGAGTTCGCGCGCGGCGGCTGCGCATTCGAGCACCGCGCTGAACTGCGGGCGCCCGACACCCGTCATCATGCGGGTCGTGCACATCGCTCCCGGCCCGACGCCGACCTTCACGATATCGGCGCCCGCTTCGACGAGGTCACGGGCACCGTCGGCAGTGACGACGTTGCCCGCCGCGATGGGGATGCGGCGCCCCGAGGACGTCTCGTGAGCGTCACGGGCTGCCCGCACGACGCCGAGCGCGTCGATCATCTTCTCCTGATGCCCGTGGGCGGTGTCGACGACGAGGACGTCGGCACCCGATTCGAGCATCGTCGTCGCCTTGCCCTCGACGTCACCGTTGATGCCGATGGCGACGCCGATCGACAGCTTGCCGTCGGGGTCGAGCGCGGGGGAGTAGATCGTGGAGCGCAGGATGCCGCGTTTCGTCAGGACACCGACGAGGGCGCCGCCCGCCTCGACGACGACGGCGATGTCGCGGTGCGTACGCTCGAGCAGGTCGAACGTGTCGTGCAGGTCGGCTCCGGATTCCACGGTCGTGATGTCGCGCGTCATGACGTCGGCGATGACGCTGAAGCGGTCGACCTCGAGGCAGTGCGCCTCGCTCACGAGGCCGAGGGGGCGGCGGTCGTCGTCGATGACGACGGCGACGCGGTGTGCGCGTTTGCCGAGCAGCGCGAGCACGTCGCTGACGGGGGCGTCCGGCGCGATCGTCACCGGCGTCTCGTAGGTCGGGTGGCTCGCCTTCACTTGCCGGATGGTCTCCTGAACGGCTGCGATCGGAATGTCCTGCGGCAGGACGGCGACCGCGCCGCGCCGGGCGACCGTCTCGGCCATGCGGCGACCCGAGATCGCCGTCATGTTTGCGACGACGAGCGGGATCGTCGTGCCGACCCCGTCGTTCGTCGTGAGGTCGACATCGAGACGGCTCGTGACGCGCGAGCGCGACGGCACCATGAAGACGTCGTTGTACGTGAGGTCGTAGGCCGTTTTTCCGGTGATGAGTTCCACGTCACTCACCCTAGGCTGACGCGCCGACAACCGCGGAATTGCGGGGTCTTTCTTGTTCGAGGCGGCCTTCGCCCGAATGCCCGAACGGATGCCTGCCCGGCGTCGTGTGGGGCCGGCAGCTGGCCACACGGCCCGCCGCGACCGTCCCGAGCAGACGCGGGGGCGGCGGCGGGCCTACGGTTGAGGCATGAAGCTCACGCATCACGGTCACTCCTGTATCGAACTCGACGCCGGCGGCGTTCGCGTGCTGTTCGACCCCGGCACGTTCAGCTCGTTCGACGACGTCAAGGGCGTCGACGCGATCGTCGTCACGCACCAGCACGCCGACCATCTCGACCCCGACGCCATCGACAGCCTGCGGGCCGAGAACCCTGATGCGGTGTGGTTCGCCGAGCCGCAGACGGCACAGTTGCTCGCGGACAAGGGCGTCGAGGCCACCGCGACGAAGGCCGGCGAGACGTACGACGTCGCGGGCGTCACGCTCGAGGGCGTCGGTTCGACGCACGCCGAGATCCACCCCTACATCCCGCGCGTCGGCAACGTAGGCATCGTCGTGAGCGCGCCGGGTGAGCCGCGCGTCTTCCATCCCGGTGACTCGCTCGAGGGGCGCCCCGAGAACATCGATCTTCTGTGTGTGCCGCTCGCCGCGCCGTGGTCGGCCGTCAAGGAGACCATTGCCTTCGTCCGCGCCGTCGCGCCGCAGCACGTCGTGCCGATCCACGACCAGATCATCGCCCCCGCCGCGCGCGGCATCTTCCTGAACCATGTCGCCGACTTCGGCCGCGACGGCGGCGTCGACGTCATCGATGTGCCCGTCGGCGACAGCGTCGAATTGTCCGCTTGACCCGCCCGGGATGACGCGGGTGGTGCGATCGGCGGCAGGCCGCTTCAGTGCTGCCAATGACGCCGTGTGCGGACACGTGCTGAATGAATGGGAGCCGCTAGCTGGGCTCCCGGCAGCGCTGGGCGGGGGGATCAGGCTGTCGACGCACAAGAGTGCAGCCGACGGCGCCCGCTCGGTGGGATAGTCCCCGGCGAGTGCCCGACAGGCGTGGCCGCCGACGCGACGTGTCGCGGTTGGGGCGTCGGGCTTTGTGGGGTGTCGGCGCCTGCCGATAACCTGGGCGCATGACGCTCTCGGTGACTTCGTGCCACGACCGCGACGAGTGGGATGCCCTCGTCAACTCCTCCGGCGGCCACCCGCTGCAGTTGTGGGGTTGGGGCGAGCTGAAGTCGCAGTACGAGTGGTCGGCCGACCGCGTCGTCGTGCGTGACGGTGACGACGTCGTCGGCTCGGCGCAGGTGTTGCTGCGCCGCCTGCCGGCCCCGTTCAAGTCGCTCGCCTACGTGCCGCGTGGCCCGCAGGCCGCCGAGGCAGACCGCGCGCGTGTCGTCGCGGCGCTCGCGCAGCACGTCAAGAACACGCACGGCCCGATCGGCCTGACGATCGAGCCCGACTGGGAGGCGCCGTTCGCGCCGCTCGAGAAGGGCGCGTCCGACGACGAGATCGCGTCCCTCGTCGCGCGGCCGACGTCCGGGTGGCTCGCCGACGTCGAGGCTGCGGGGTACGTGCGCAGTGACAACACGGGGCTCATCCCGCACACGCTGATCGTCGACGTCACTCGTGACGAGGACACGATCATGAAGGAGCTGAGCAGCTCCACCCGTCAGAACGTGCGCAAGTCGTTCAAGGCCGAGAACGTCCGGTTCGGTCTCGTCACCGAGCAGGCCGATCTCGATCAGGTGCTCGCGATCAACAAGGAGACGGCGAAGCGCGCGAACTTCGCAGTCCACTCCGACCTCTACCACGAGCAGATCCGCGACTTCATGGGCCCCGCCTCGCAGCTCATCGCGGCGTGGGAGGGCGACGAGGTCGTCGCGTTCGTGTGGCTCGTGGTCTCCGGCAAGACCGCGTTCGAGCTGTACGGCGGCGTCAGCCCGCGTGGCATGAAGCTGCGCCTCAACTATGGCCTCAAGTTCTGGGCGATGACGCACGTCAAGGCGCAGGGCGTCGAACGTTATGACTTCAACGGGCTCCTCAATGACGGCATCAGCGACTTCAAGCGCCAGTTCGCCAAGCACGAGGACATGCTCGTCGGCACGTACGACAAGTCGCTCTCGCCGATGTTCCCCGTTTTCGCGACGGCCCTGCCCGTGGTGCGCTCGACGCTCAAGCGCGGCGTGCCCGCGGCGAAGAAGACGGCTGTGTCGCTCAAGAACGACCCGAAGGGGACGCTCGTCGGCGCCGCAGCGGGCGCCCGCTCCAAGGCATCTGACGTTCGCGCCAAGCGCGCTGACGCAGCGTGGCACCGCCTCGACTGACGCCGACCTGACCCGCGACGACCCGCCTGATGTCCCATCGGGCGGGTCGTCGGTTATTCGACGTGTGGCGAGCCGGAGTTTGCGCGGCGGTCGACTGCCTGTTCTGCGCATGCCTTGTCCTGCGCGGCCGAACGCCGCCGCTCCTTGCCGGTCGTCGGGGCTGGCCGCGGCGGGGGCCAGCTGGCTGACCCTCGCGTCGGACGGCGAGGAGCGCTCGTTCGGCTCAGTTCACTGATTCGGCGCCTGCCGGCGATCGTCATCACGGCAACCGGCATTGGCTGACTGACTTCCTCGGCGCGTACGACGGCGGTTGCCACCGAGCGACTTGTCGACTCGTGTGCCCTGCCACGTCGCTTCCGCTCGACCCACCTCGAGGCCGAACGGCGACGTCGCCATCGGCTGCCCAGAAGCCTCAAGATCGCCTGCCGGGCGTTGCCGCTGATTTCGCGAGGCCGTCCGCCACGATGCGGGAAGCGGCGAAGCCTCGCGCGCGTGATTTCCGCGGCCCACTATGCCGCGTGGAAGCGCGGCGCGGCCTTTTCGATGTGACAGCCCGGGTAGGTGAGCCACAGGTGGAGTGTCGTGCTGACGCGGCTGTTCTCCAGTGCGAGGTCGAGAAGCGCCTTGACGCGCAGCGATCCGGCCGGGGGAGCCGCTCCGGGCGGGCTGTTCTCGCGCAACGACCGCGCGCGTTCCTCGATGACGGCGTCGAGCGCCACCGCGTCGCCCGTGTCGAGGGTGACGTGCAGTTGCGTCAACGCGTCGAAATCGAGGTGCGGAGTGAACCAGACGGCGTGTTCACGGGCGGTCTCATCAGGGTCGCGCGGTTTCGCGAGACCCTGCCGGTGGAGCAGGGTGAGCGCCCGCGCATGTGCCGCGTCGGCTCCGAGGCGGTGGGCGCCGGCCTTCGTCAGGTCGGCCTCGATGCCGGACGCGACCTCGGGCTCGAGGTGCTGCAGCTCGTGCAGGATGGCGCGCACCGCAGGCATGCGCGCGTCAGCGTGTGCAGCTGCTCGAGCGACCGCGGGTGCGGCTGCGTAGTGCGGCGACGTCATCGGACATCGCCGCGACCGTACCGGGTTGCATCCCGAGCACCGCAGCGAGGTGGGCGGGGGCGAACTCGCCTGGCCCGAGCGGGTACGACTCGTCAGCACGTGCGAAGCGTTCGAACTCAAGATGATCCTGAGCCCGCACCGTGTCGTGATGAGCATGTGCGGTGAGGTCGACGACGGTCTGCGCCATCCGGGTGACCATGCGCGCCGCCTCTACCGCTCGCTCGAGGTCGCGGCGGGTCGCCGCGAGGGTTGCGCACTGGTCGTCGAGGGTCACGCCGTCGTCCGCATCGGACGTCAGCGCGGAACCGCTCGCGAGCGCCCGGTCTGCCGCCACGCGCGTCAGTGCCTGCCATGTCTCGACGAGTTCGTCGCCGGGCAGGCAGGTGAGCGCCTCGAGGCTCTCCCGCACGATGCTGTCCATGCTGCATTATCGCACATATGTTCGAATGGCGGAAGATTGTTGCACGCCGGGTTGACCGGTCGAAGCCGGGCTGGTCCGTACCTTTGCGAGAAACCCCCAGCGGATCGGCTGCCCCTCGCCAGCCATGGTGCCGTGCAGCGACCCCAGCAATGCCGAGCGCAGCGTGCCTATGACTGAGTCAACGTCCGCTGTCGGTCACGGGGTGGCCCGTCCTGCCGCCGACCCTATTGCGCCGAGGAAACGCCACGCGTCATCGCACGGTCAGGCCCACCGGAGGTTCACGAAATGCGCCCGGTCGCCAGCACGGCGCGAGCATCGAAGGTCAGCGTCCCCTCGGCACACATCGTGCGGGCCGTCTCGAAGAAGAGCTCCCGCATCCGGGCCCTCACCTCGGCTGATTGAGCAAGGTACGTCATGCCCGGCGTCGCCACGCCGGCCGTGATGCCCGCCCACAGGTCCTCGGGCGTCACCGTCCACGTCCAGCTGATGTCGGTGGATCGGACATCGTCGAGCCCGCCGCGGCGAAGAGGGAACCGAGGCCCCGGCGGGTTCGCTCGAAGTCCTGATAGGCAGGTAGGGACTGGTCAGGCAGCGGCGTCAGATCGGGGCAGGAGAGCACCTCGCGGAGCAAGGGGCCGAATCCTGCGCCACCGGCGGGCCAGATCGTCGCCGCCACGATCCCGTCACGACGGCAGACGCGGGACAGCTCGCGCATCGACGCGCACGGCGCCTCGACGTGATTGATGACGAAATTGGCCGTCACGATGTCGAAGCTGCCGGAGCAGAAAGGGAGTTCAGGCAGCGCTGCTTTCAGAGTGGCCACGTGGGGTGCCGAAGAGCGGGTGAGTTCGCACATCGTCGCGTCCGCGTCGCACGCGACGACCGCACGACCGTTCTCTGACGCGGCAGCGGCCAAGCGACCGTCGCCGCACCCGACGTCGAGATGGCGCAGACGTCGTCGCTGTGGCCGCGCTGGTCATTCGTTGCGGCCAGGAGCGGCCCGGTGGCGCCCGCGCAAGCCCGTGCAAACGATCGGCGGTAGCCCTCCGCGACGTCGGCCCAGTCCCTCATCGCCCGGCGGGCGTGCAGATGCAGTGACGGTTGCCGTCGGCGTCCTCGACGACCCAGAACGACGGGGCGTGGGCGTCGCTGACGAGGCGGCCGCCGGCATCGAGAACGGCTGCCAGCCGCTGCTCGGCGGCCTCCGCCGCCACCCAGACGTCGAAGTGCCAACGCTGCTCGTGATCCGCCGGCGGGAGCTGGGAATCGTCGGCCGCATCGCCATCGGGGGAGTCCGCATCATCCGGGGCCTGCCACCACACCGTCGGCGTCTGGCCGCTCGGGTCGACGGGCTCACCGTCACGCAGCGGCGCAGCGAAGAGCGCCGAGTAGAACGGAGCGACCTCGTCCGCGTGTGCAGTGTCGAGCCCCGGATCGATCTGGGTGAGACCGGCCACGTCCGGTTCGAGGCCCAGGTGCGCCGCGTGCTCGGCGCTCAACCTCGCCATCCGTAGATCGCGGCTCGTGATGCCGCGGACGTCATGGCTGACGAGGCTGACGATGACGTCCGCGTACGTCAGGGTGACGTCGGGATGGTGATCCCACCGTTCCGCCGACTCGCCGATGAGGTTCACGAGCCGCAACCCCGTCGCGAAGTCGCCAGTGCGGTAGCGCGCCCGCAGTGACCCCATGATCTGCGCCCACCCGGCCGGGGTCTGCGCGGCCACCTCCGCCGCCGTCAGGGTGCGCATCGGATCGGGCCGCCCACCGGGACGCTGCGTCATGTCGTCGCTCATGGCTCCAGTCGACCACACCCGCGCCCGTGCTGGGAGCGTGTCGGTCGCCTCGGTTCCGCGGTGCCCAGCACCGCGGGCGACTGCGTGAGGTGCAGCGTCGGCTCCCACGCTTGAGCGCCGGAACTGCCAGCAGCTCCTCGAGCACGTGGCTCGGTTCCACCCCGCGATGCGCCTCACGCACCCACGACGTCGTCGCCCCGTCCCGCCGCCTCACCCCCGCCGGTCGCGCGCAGACGTCGGTTCGTCGATGCCTTCGCGCAACAGCGGGTCGATACGGTAGGGGATGACGCGGCGCAGGTAGACGCTCGTGCGGGTTCGGGTGACGCCGGGGCACAGGCGGATCTCCTCGCTGACGCGATAGAGGTCGTCAGGGTCGCGCGCGACGACGCGCACGAGCAGGTCCGTCTCGCCGGCCGGCGCGAAGCACTCGAGCACCTCGGGGATTTGCGCCAACCCGTCGATCGCGCCCGAGATGTCGTGCTGATCCAGCTCGACCGCCACCATCGCGCTCATGGGCCGTCCGAGCGTCGCCGGGTCGACGCGCGCACTGTTGAGTCGCAGGATGCCGCGCTCGCGAAACCGCTCCAGCCGCGCGTGCACCGTGCCGCGCGCCAGGCCGCAACGCTGCGCGAGCGCCATCGTCGTCATACGCGGGTCCTCGTCGAGAGCGAGCAGGAGCAGCCGATCCGTCTCGTCGAGCTGCGGCGGTGAGGTCGGGCGCGGCGACCCAGATGACGTCGCGGTCGCGGACGTCGTCGCCGTGCGTGGCCCCGTGTCTGTTTGTCGAGCTGCGCCGCGTCGGGCGTGGGAGCGTCGATCCATGATCATCCTCGTTCCAGTCGTGACGCGTGCTCAGCGCACCGCATCCATGGCCTGAAGCACAGTCCAGTGCGCTGCCCCGCGCAGGTCGCACGAGCAGTTCACGTCCACCCGAGCCTGACGCCGGAAGGGCCCGGTGCCTGCTGACCTGGGCGTCGTGGCCAAGCAACGACGCATGACGCCCCGCCACCTTGATCATAGTGACCAATCAAGGCCGTGGGTGTTGCGCAGCATGATCGACATTGCAAGAGTTGAGGCATCGCGTTCGACGCGCTCACCACCCCGAGTGCGCGAACCGGCAGGTGACTCGGAGCCCCACCACGGCCCGAACAGCCGCGCACCACCACCCTGGGTGAGCACGCCACGAAGCGACCGAGGCCGGCTCCCGCACACTGCGGGAAGCCGGCCTCGTCGTCATCGGGCGAGTTCTCGGGCGCGCCTGGTCGCAGGTGACGGCCGAGCAGTGGCCGCTACTTCACGTGCCGATCGTGCGCGAGGCGCGCTGCGCCGACGATGCCGGCGGCGTTCTCGAGCTTGGCGGGCACGATGGGCGTGCGGATGTCGAGCAGTGGCAGGAACTTCTCGGCCTTCTTCGACACGCCACCGCCGACGACGAACAGGTCGGGCCACAGCAGGTTCTCCAGCGAGGTGTAGTACTTCGTGAGTCGCTTGGCCCACTTGCCGTACGACAGTTCCTCGCGCTCCTTCGCCGAGTGAGCGGCCCGCGTCTCGGCGTCGTGGCCCTCGACCTCGATGTGGCCGAGCTCAGAGTTCGGTACGAGCACACCGTCGTTGATGACGGCGGTGCCGATGCCGGTGCCGAGCGTCGTGACGAGCACGAGCCCGTCCGTGTCCTTCGCCGCGCCGTAGAAGTTCTCTGCAATGCCGGCCGCGTCGGCGTCGTTGACCACGAGCACGTCGCGCCCGATATGCGCCGAGATGAGCTCTTCGGCGTTCGTCCCGATCCACGCCTTGTCGATGTTCGCGGCCGTACGCACGACGCCGTGCTGCACGACGCCGGGAATCGTCACGCCGATCGGTTCGTCGCCGATCATGTCGGCGAAGTGCTCGACGATCTGGGCGATGACGTCCGCGACAGCGTCAGGCGAGGCACCCGCGGGCGTCTCGAAACGGATGCGCTCCGAAGCGAACGCGCCCTTGTCGAGGTCGACGGGGGCACCCTTGATGCCGGTTCCGCCGACGTCGATGCCGAGGGGATAGGACGTGCGGGTCATGCTCGGGCTCCTTGATCAACTGCAGGGGAATCGCACTGCACGGGACGGGGCCACCGACATCTCGCGTGCGGCGACGAACTCGTCGACAGCCTAACCGCGCGGCCCGTCAGCCCTCGTGCGCAGGCGCTGGGCCTGCGGCAACGTCAGTCGACGCTGGTGAGGATCTGCGGGCCCGTCTCGGTGATGACGAGGGTGTTCTCGAACTGCGCCGAACGCGAGCCGTCGGCCGTCACGACCGTCCAGCCGTCGTCCCATGTCGGGGCCGACTCGCCCGAACCCAGGTTGAGCATGGGCTCGACCGTGAAGACCATGCCCACCTCGATGACGTCGTCGTAGTGGGGCGCCGCGTCGTAATGCGGGATGATGAGGCCGTTGTGGAACTCGGTGCCGATGCCGTGGCCCGTGTAGTCACGCACGACGCCGTAGCCGAACCGCTTCGCGTACTGCTCGATGACACGGCCGATGATGTTGACCTGCCGCCCCGGCTTCGCGGCGCGGATGCCGCGCATCATCGCCTCCTTCGTGCGTTCGACGAGCAGGCGCGACTCGTCGTCGACGTCGCCGCACAGGTATGTCGCGCAGTTGTCGCCGTGCACGCCGTCCTTGTAGGCCGTGACGTCGAGCTTCACGATGTCGCCGTCCTCGAGCACCGTCGAGTCGGGGATGCCGTGGCAGATGACCTCGTTGACGCTCGTGCACAGCGACTTCGGGAAGCCGAGGTAGTCGAGCGTCGAGGGGTAGGCGCCGTGGTCGAGCATGTACTCGTGGGCGATGCGGTCGAGCTCGTCGGTCGTGACACCGGGGGCGACGGCCTTGCCCGCCTCCTCCATCGCGCCCGCGGCGATGCGCCCGGCGACGCGCAGGCGTTCGATCGTCTCCGCGTCCTTGACGTACGACTCGAAGCCCTCGCGCGCCTCGTCGCGCCCGACGTACTCGGGGCGGGCGATCTTCTGAGGCACGCTGCGGCGCGGGCTGATCGTGCCCGCGGTGATCGTGCGGCCGGACGTGGTCGTGGAGCGCGTCGTCGTCATAGGGTTGAGTCTAGAGGCCGGGTCCGACAGGGCTCGGCGCCCGCACAAGACGCGCCCGCAGGCGCGAGGAGGTGAGCCGTCATGGCCTACTGGTACAACGTCAACACCGGTGCCGTGGAGCAGGGGGAGGAGACCAACGCCAAGAGCGACATGCTCGGCCCCTACGCCACCGAGGCCGCGGCGCGCGACGCCATCGAATCCGCGCACAAGCGCAGCGAGGAGTGGGACGCTGAAGAGCGTCGTTTCAACGGCGACGACTGACGCACCCATCCACGCGCGACGGGCCGCATCCCACGAGGGATGCGGCCCGTCGTCATGATCTGGCGCGGCGTGATGCGGCTGATCCGACGCGCGCATCTGGCCAGGAATGTCACCGTTGCCTGCCGGGTAGGGCCGCCCATGAGCCCCACGTGAGACGCTGACGCGCCCCACGCCATCGACGCATAGCATCGCAATGCAACGACGGGTGCGAAGAAGGGGAGCACAGGTGAGCGAGCTCGGGTTCGATCTGCGGCGGCTCGCGATCCCCGCCTATGGCCCGACGCTGCTGTTCGGTGCCGCTGAGGGCGCCATCCTGCCCGTCATCCCCTCGACGGCCGTGGCGCGCGGCGCGTCGGTGGCGCTCGCGGCTTTCGTCGCGATGCTCATCGGGCTCGGCTCGCTCGTGTCGAACATCCCCGCCTCACTCATCACGCAGCGCCTCGGCGAACGTCGCGCGCTCGTGCTCGCGGGCGTCGTCACGGCCGCGGGATGCCTGCTGTGCCTCGCGCCGAGCCTCGTCGCGCTCATGCTCGGTGTCGTCATCATCGGCATGGCGTCGTCGGTCTACATGCTCGCGCGCCAGAAGTACCTGACGGAGGCCGTCCCGCCCACGCACCGGGCGCGCGCGTTGTCGCTGCTCGGCGGCGTGGGTCGCATCGGCATGTTCGTCGGCCCCCTCGTCGGCGCCGCCCTCATCGGAGTGTTCGGCGGGCGTTCCGTCTTCGTCCTCGCCATCGTCTTCCTCGCGCTCGCGACGTGGTGCGCGCTGCTCATGGAGGATGTCGAGCGGGCCGGAACCGGGCCCGTCGAACGGGTCTCCACCCGCACCGTCGCACGCTCGTTCGCGCGCGTGCTGCTGACGGCCGGGCTCGGCGTCCTGCTCGTGTCGGCCGTGCGCGCGACACGGCAGGTCGTCATCCCGCTGTGGTGCACGCACATCGGCCTCGACGAGCAGTCGACGAGCGCCATCTACGGGATCGCGGGCGGCATCGACATGCTCGTGTTCTACCCGGCCGGCAAGGTCATGGACGTGCGGGGGCGCGCCGCCGTCGCCGTACCGTCGATGCTCATCATGGCCGCAGCCCTCGTCGCGCTGCCGTTCGCCCACACCTTCGCCGCGGTGCTCGCCGCGAGCTGCGCGCTCGGGTTCGGCAACGGCATCGGCTCTGGCATGGTGATGACGCTCGGCGCCGACTTCTCGCCCGACGTCGGACGCGCGCCGTTCCTCGGCCTGTGGCGCCAGCTCAGTGACACCGGTTCGACGATCGGGCCGCTCGCCCTGTCCGGCATGACGGCGCTGGCCGGCCTGAGCGCCGCCGTCGTCGTGAACGCGATCTTCGGCGTCCTCGCCGCCGCGATGCTCGCCTACTGGCCCGCCAAGCTCATGCGCGCCGGATGGGGTGCCGCCCGGCCCGAACCTGACGCCGCCGACTCAGCACCCTCACACCAGCGCTGACATACCCGATCCTCTCGCGTCCCGCGCGAACGACGAGCGCGGGCGTCAGCTCTCGAAGCTGTGCTCGGGCGCCGGGAACGTGCCGGAGGCGACGTCTTCGCGGTAGGTGCGCGCCGCGTCGAGCAGCACGCTGCGCACGTCGGCGAACTTCTTGGCGAAGCGCGGATAGCGGCCGTCACGCAGGCCGGCGAAGTCGGTCCACACGAGCACCTGACCGTCGCATCCGGCGCCGGCGCCGATGCCGATCGTCGGCACGCGCAGCGCGTCCGTCACCTGCTGCGCGACGGGCGCCGGCACCATCTCCATGAGCACGCAGAAAGCCCCCGCGTCCTGCAGCGCCCGCGCCTCGGCGACCATGCGCTCGGCGTCGTCGCCGCGGCCCTGGACTCGGTACCCGCCGAGCGTGTGCTCGCTCTGCGGCGTGAACCCGATGTGCGCGATGACGGGGATGCCGCCGCGCACGAGATGCTCGACGGTGGGCGCCATGTGCGCCCCGCCCTCGAGCTTGACCGCGTGAGCGCGCCCTTCCTTCATGAGTCGCGCGGCGCTCGCGAACGCCTGCTGCGGCGATTCCTGGTAGCTGCCGAACGGCAGATCCGCGACGACGAGGGCGTGCTGCGCAGCGCCGCTGACGGCACGCACGAGGGGGATGAGTTCGTCGAGGGTGACGGGCAGCGTCGTGTCGTAACCGAGCACGTTGTTGCCCGCCGAGTCGCCGACGAGGAGCGTCTCGATGCCGGCCTCGTCGAAGATCTCGGCCGTGTACATGTCGTAGGAGGTGAGCATCGAGAAACGCTCACCGCGCTCCTTCAACTGCTGCAGCGTGACGGTGCGGATGCGCTTGCGTTCGGCGGTGCGGTACGGGGCGGCCTCTTCACTCATGGCTCCAGCGTAATCAGCAGCCGTTGGAGCCGTTCCCATCCGCTGGCGGGGGCGGATCGTGATAGCACCCTTCGTTACGCAAATGTTGTAAGCGACATCACCGTTCGCTGAGGGGAGGCTGGGTATCTTCACAGTGTTCACGTGCTGGACGTGGGCGCCCTTCTGCTCCTGGAGTACTCATGACACATCGTCGTTCGAACACGCCGCGCATGGCCGCGGCTCTCGTCGGCACGGTGACGGCCTTCGGTCTCATCGCAGCCCCGGTCGCCTCCGCCAACAACGCCCCGCCCGCAGGCGAGGGCCAGACCCGCGTCGGCAAGTCCGACGACCGTCCGAACCCGCTCGCGGAGAAGAAGGCCGACCTGCGTGACGCCGCCGTCAGCGCTCTCGTCACGGGCAAGGCGGCCACGAAGAAGGTCAACGGCAAGCGCGTCATCGAGGTCAAGGGCAAGGACAAGAAGGGCAAGACGAAGCCGCGTTACGTCCAGTACGACGTCAACCAGAAGGCGAACATCCTGAGCTTCCTCGTCGAGTTCGGTGACCAGACGAAGCCCGCCGCCGGTGGCGCGCCCGGCCCGCTGCACAACAAGATCGCCCAGCCCGACCGCAAGATGGACGGCGGCGCGACCGACAACAACAGCACGATCTGGAAGGCCGACTTCAACCGTCAGCACTACTTCGACATGATGTTCGGCAGCTCGGAGTCGTTCAAGGACTTCTACTCCAAGCAGTCGAACGGCCGCTTCGACGTCGAGGGCGACGTGAGCGACTGGGTCAAGGTGCCTTTCAACGAGGCGCGCTACGGCCACAACCCCGTCTCGGGTGATGGCACGAGCGAGGCCGAGGGCTCCTGGTCCTTCATCGCCGACAGCGCCACGGCGTGGGTCAACGCGCAGAAGGCAGCGGGCAAGAGCGACGCCCAGATCAAGGCGTACCTGCAGAGCTTCGACAAGTGGGACCGTTACGACTACGACGGCGACGGCAACTTCGACGAGCCCGACGGCTACATCGACCACTTCCAGGCCATCCACGCCGGCGAGGGCGAAGAGGCCGGCGGTGGCGCCCAGGGTGATGACGCCATCTGGAGCCACCGCTGGTACGCGTACCAGAACCTCGCGGGCAAGGCCGGCCCGTCGCAGAACAAGCTCGGTGGTGTGCCGCTCGGCGACACGGGCCTGTGGATCGGTGACTACACGACCGAGCCGGAGAACGGTGGTCTCGGTGTCTTCACGCACGAGTTCGGTCACGACCTCGGCCTGCCGGACCTGTACGACACGACGAACAAGGCTCAGAACGACGTCTCGTACTGGTCGCTCATGAGCGCCGGTTCGTGGCTCGGCGACGGCAAGACCGACATCGGTTCGCGCCCGGGCTACATGGGTCCGTGGGAGAAGCTGCAGCTCGGCTGGCTCGACGCCACGAAGGTGAGCTACGGCAAGAGCAAGAAGGTCCAGATCGGTCCGAGCGACCGTGACTCGGCGACGCTCGGCCAGGCGGCCCTGATCAACCTGCCAGACAAGACGATCACGACGACGTACAACAAGCCCCAGTCGGGGGCCAACGAGTGGTGGGGCGGCAGCGCCGACAACCTCAACTCGACGTTGACGCGTTCGATCGACCTCACGGGCAAGAAGTCCGCGAGCGTGACGACGGCCGCCTGGTACGACACCGAGGAGGGCTACGACTTCTTCTACGGCGAGGTCAGCACCGACGGTGGCGCCACCTGGGCGCAGGTCGGCAAGGAGGTCTCCGGTGAGAAGAAGAACTGGAGCGACCTCACGTACGACCTGAGCGCTTACGCGGGCAAGAAGGTCGACTTCCGCTTCCGCTACGCGAGTGACGGCGGCGTCCACGGGGCGGGCCCGTTCCTCGACGACATCCGCATCGTCGCCGACGGCGCGACACTGCTGTCGGACGACGTCGAGAAGGGCACGAACGGCTGGGTCGCGAAGGGCTTCACCCTCTCATCGGGCACGACGAGCGAGAAGAAGACGCACTACTACCTCGCAGAGAACCGTCAGTACAACGGCTACGACCGCTACCTCAAGACGGGTCCGTACAACTTCGGTTATCTCAAGCAGCAGGCAGAGCGTGTCGAGCACTTCGCCTTCCAGCCCGGTGTTCTCATGTGGTACGTCGACAACGAGTACGCGAACAACAACGTCTCCGAGCACCCCGGCCACGGCCAGGTGTTGCCCATCGACTCGCACGCGCAGGCGATGAAGTGGAAGGACGGCACGCTCGTGTCGAACAAGCTGCAGCCCTGGGACGCGGTGTTCGGCTCGTCCTCGATGCCGTCGCTGACGCTGCACCGCAACGGTGACGCCACGACGTTCCCGAAGAGCAAGGGCGTGTCGACGTTCGACGACACGAAGGCGACGAACTACTACGACGCCTCCAACCCGACGGGTTCGACGCTGACGGCAGGCAGCGGCGTCCAGGTCACCGTCAGGGGTGTGAGCAAGGACAAGGCGCACCTCGACGTGCTTTTCCGCCGCTGACGCGCTGAGGCGAGCGGCTGAGTCCGACATGTGAGCGGCCCCGGGGATCATCCCCGGGGCCGCTCGTCGTCGGGTGACGCGGTGAGGCAGGATGGCGTCATGAACCGTCAGCAAGAGTTCGTGCTCCGCACGATCGAGGAACGTGACATCCGATTCGTGCGTCTGTGGTTCACGGACGTGCTCGGAACCCTCAAGTCGGTCGCCGTGGCGCCGGCGGAACTCGAGGGGGCGTTCGCCGAGGGCATCGGCTTCGACGGTTCGTCGATCGACGGTCTCGCGCGGGTCTACGAGGCCGACATGCTGCTGCGCCCGGACGCCTCGACGTTCCAGGTGCTGCCGTGGCGCGGCGAGAACCCCGGCACTGCGCGCATGTTCGCCGACATCCTGCTGCCCGACGGCACCCCGAGCCTCGCCGACCCGCGTGACGTGCTGCGCCGCTCGCTGACGAAGGCCGCCGACCTGGGGTTCACCTTCTACACCCATCCCGAGATCGAGTTCTACCTGTTCGAGCAGGACCTTGACCACGGCCGTCCCGTGCCGGTCGACTCGGCCGGGTTCTTCGACCACGTGCCGCACGGCACGGGCCACGACTTCCGGCGCGCCGCCATCACGATGCTGGAGAACATGGGGATCTCCGTGGAGTTCAGTCACCACGAGGGCGGGCCGGGGCAGAACGAGATCGACCTGCGCTACGCCGACGCGTTGTCGATGGCCGACAACATCCAGACGTTCAAGGCCGTCATCAAGGAGGTCGCGCTCGAGCAGGGCATCTTCGCGAGCTTCATGCCGAAGCCGATGGCAGGCCAGCCCGGCAGCGGCATGCACACGCACCTGTCGCTGTTCGAGGGTGACACGAACGCGTTCCACGAGCCGGGTTCGCCGTATCAGCTCTCGCGCACGGGCCGCCAGTTCGTCGCCGGCCTGCTCCACCACGCGCCGGAGTTCACGGCGATCACGAACCAGTTCGTCAACAGCTACAAGCGCATCTGGGGCGGTTCCGAGGCGCCGGCGCACATCTGCTGGGGGCACAACAACCGCAGCGCGATGATCCGCATCCCCATGTACAAGCCCGACAAGGGCCAGAGCACGCGCATCGAGGTGCGCACCCTCGACGCAGCGTGCAACCCCTACCTCGCGTACGCCGTCATGCTGGGCGCAGGCCTCAAGGGCATCGAGCAGGGCATGGAGCTGCCGCCCGAGGCCGAGGACGACGTGTGGACGCTCACCGAGCGCGAGCGTCGCGCCATGGGCATCCGACCGTTGCCGGCCTCGCTCGACGAGGCGATCCGCACGATGGAGGAGAGCGATTTCGTCGCCGAGGTGCTCGGCGAGCACGTCTTCGACTTCGTGCTGCGCAACAAGCACAACGAGTGGGCCGCCTACCGCGACCAGGTGACCGAGTTCGAGATCAAGCAGGATCTGCGCCGGTTGTGAGTCGTACGCAGCAGACCAAGAGTTCCGCGGCCTGGCGCAAGGCGGGCTACACCGACACCGAACGCGCCGGCTCGATGGCCCAGGAGGTCGCCGACCTCGTCCCGACCGACGTCCTGCTCGACGTCACGGGCGCGGTCGCCGACCCCGACCAGGCGCTGCTCGCGTTCGTTCGGTTGCGCGAGGCGCTCGATGCTCCCGGCCGGCGCGCGCTGACGGAGGCGCTGACGCAGCCGCTCGCACGAGCGCGCTTGTTCGGCGTGCTCGGCGCCTCGAGCGCCCTCGGTGATCACCTCGTCGCCAAGCCCGAGCAGTGGCGCGACGTGGTCGCCGCGGAGCGTCGCGACCAGGCGGCGTTCGCTCAGGCGCTCATCGCCGAGATCGACGGGCGGGACGACGACGTCAGCGCCTACGACGCGCTGCGCGTGGCCTACCGTCGTCAGCTCGTGCAGATCGCGGCGCTCGACGTCACCGACGTCCCCGCCAATGTCCTGCCCGCGACGGCAGCGTCACTCGCCGACCTCGCGGGTGCCGCGCTCGAGGCGGGGCTGCACATCGCGACGCAGAGCGTCGAGGGCGCCGAGCAGGCTCGACTCGCCGTCATCGGCATGGGCAAGACGGGCGGGCGCGAGCTCAACTACATCTCCGACGTCGACGTCATCTTCGTCGCGCAGCCCGCGGACGGGGTCGACGAGGACGTCGCCCTGCGCTTCGCTACGGAGCTCGCGACCGAGCTGATGCGCGCTTGCTCGGCGAGCACGGGGGAGGGTTCGCTGTGGCAGGTCGACGCCGCGCTGCGCCCGGAGGGCAAGCAGGGCCCCCTCGTGCGCACCGTCGCGAGCCACCGCAACTACTACGAGCGCTGGGCGAAGGGCTGGGAGTTCCAGGCGCTCCTCAAGGCGCGCCCCATCGCGGGCGACCGTGAGGTCGGCGAGGCCTACATCGCCGCGATGCGGCCGATGGTGTGGCAGGCCAGCAAGCGCGAGAACTTCGTGGAGGACGCGCAGGCGATGCGCCGTCGCGTCGAGTCGCACGTGCCCGTCAGCGAGCAGGCACGCCAGATCAAGCTCGGCCCGGGCGGTCTGCGCGACATCGAGTTCTCCGTGCAACTGCTGCAGCTCGTCCACGGACGCACCGACGAGCGGGTGCGCGCCCGCTCGACGCTCGACGCCCTCGAGGCGCTCAGTTCGTGGGGTTACGTCGGGCGCACGGATGCCTCGGCGCTCGACCGCTCCTACCGTCAGCTGCGCGTGCTCGAGCACCGCATCCAGCTGAGCAAGATGCGTCGCACCCACCTCATGCCGACGTCGAGCGCAGACCTGCGCCGCCTCGGACGCGGCGTCGGGTTGATGCGCGACCCCGACG
Organism: Dermacoccus sp. Ellin185; assembly: GCF_000152185.1. NCBI lineage: Bacteria > Bacillati > Actinomycetota > Actinomycetes > Micrococcales > Dermacoccaceae > Dermacoccus > Dermacoccus sp. Ellin185. The sequence goes on from NZ_AEIQ01000045.1 coordinate 104,035, forward strand.
AGGCCGTCACCGCCCACTGGCAGGAGCTCGCGCGCTCGGTGCGCCGCCTGCACGAGAAGCTGTTCTACCGGCCGCTGCTGTCGGCCGTCGCGCGTCTCGACGACGATGAGGCGAAGTTGTCGGACGAGGGCGCGCGCGATCGTCTCGCCGCGCTCGGTTACGCCGACCCGAGCGGCGCGCTGCGCCACCTGCAGGCGCTGACGTCGGGGCTGTCGCGGCGTGCGCAGATCCAGCGCACGCTCATGCCCGTCATCCTGCAGTGGCTCGCCGACGGCCCGACCCCCGACGCCGGGCTGCTCGCCTACCGCCGCATCAGTGACGAGCTCGGCACCTCGCACTGGTACCTCAACACACTGCGCGAGGGCAGCACCGCGGAACTGTTCGCCGAGGTGCTGTCGAAGTCGCGCTACGTCTCGGAACTGCTCGAACGCGCGCCCGAGAGCGTCAAGCTGTTCGCCGACCCTGCGCTGCGCGTGCCGCGTGACGAGAAGGCGATCAGCGCGACGATGACGTCCGTCGCCGGTCGCCACGACGACGTCGACAAGGCGATGCTCGCGGCGCGCACCGTCCGCCGCACCGAGCTGACGCGCATCGCCATCGCCGACGTGCTCGGCGAACTCGACCTCGAGGGCGTCGAGAAGGCCCTCACCGACGTCATGGCCGCGATGCTGCAGACCGGGCTCGACCTCGCATGGCGCGCCGTCTGCGATGACTCGGACGCACGCCTCACCGACGTCACGATCATCGGTATGGGACGCTTCGGCGGGCGTGAGCTCGGCTACAGCTCCGACGCCGACGTCATGTACGTCCACCGCCCGCGCGACGGCGCCGACGCCGGTGCTGCGCAGGACCAGGCGCTCGCCGTCGTCACCGAGTTGCGACGCCTCGCGGCGCTCGCCGGGCCAGATCCGAAGCTCGAGATCGACGCGGCGCTGCGTCCCGAGGGCAAGCAGGGCCCCCTGGTGCGTTCCCTCGACTCCTACGCCTCGTACTACGAGCGCTGGTCGGAGGGCTGGGAGGCCCAGGCGTTGCTGCGCGCCTACCCGCTCGCCGGCGACGCCGACCTGGGCCGCGCCTTCGTCGACCTCGTCGATCCGCTGCGCTGGCCCGAGGGCGGCATCAGTGACGCCGCGGTGCGTCGCATCCGCACGCTCAAGGCGCGGATGGAGGCCGAGCGCATTCCCCGCGGGGCCGATCCGCGCACCCACTTCAAGCTGGGGCGCGGCGGGTTGTCCGACGTCGAGTGGTGCGTGCAACTGCACCAGTTGCAGCACGCCCACGCCCACCCACAGTTGCGTCGGACCGGCACGATCTCGACGCTGCGGCTGCTCGTCGAGCTCGAGCTCATGGACGCCCACGACGCCGAGGTGCTCGCCGACGCGTGGACCTTCGCCTCCCGGGTGCGCAACGCCTCGGTGCTGTGGCGCGGCCGCCCCGTCGAGTCGCTGCCGAGCGACCTGCGCGACGCGGAGGGCATCGCGACGCTGCTCGGACTGCCCGCCGGTGACGGTCGTCAGCTCGGCGAGGAGTACCGCAAGGTCTCGCGGCGCGCCCGGCTCGTCGTCGACCGCGTGTTCTACGGTGAGGATCCTCACAACAGCACCGGACCGAGCTTCCGACGCTGAGACGGGCGGGCAGGCGCTCGGTGCCGCCGCCTAGAATGGAGCGGTGATTTCGCGTCGTGACCTTCGTGGTTCAGCCCTGACCTCCCTCGATGCACGCGGCCTGCGCGATGCGCTGCCGCGCGCGCAGTTCGACATTGAGGCGGCCCTCGACGTCGTGCGTCCGCTGTGCGAGCAGGTGCGCCATGACGGGGCCGACGCGCTGCGCGAGCTGGGGGAGCGATTCGACAAGGTGCGTCCGACGCACCTGCGGGTGCCCGCGGAGGTGCTCGCAGCCGCCGAAGCGCAGCTCGACCCCGCGATCAAGGACGCCCTCGTCGAAGCCATCCGCCGCGTGCGGATCGTCCACGCCGCGCAGGCGCGCGAGGACGTCACGACGCAGGTGAGCGACGGCGGCAGCGTCACCGAACGTTGGATCCCCGTCGAGCGCGTCGGGCTCTACGTGCCCGGCGGCCTCGCCGTGTACCCGAGCTCGGTCGTCATGAACGTCGTGCCCGCGCAGGTCGCGGGCGTCGACTCGGTCGCCGTCGCGAGCCCGCCGCAGGCGCAGAGCACCGGCGAGTTCGCCGGTTACCCGCACCCGACGATCCTCGCCGCGTGCTCCCTGCTCGGCGTCGACGAGGTGTACGCCGTCGGCGGCGCGCAGGCCGTCGCGATGTTCGCCTACGGCGCACGGGAGAAGGATGGCACGAGCGTGTGCGAGCCCGTCGACCTCGTCACCGGCCCGGGCAACATCTACGTCGCAGCCGCGAAGCGCCTGCTCAAGGGCCTCATCGGCATCGACGCCGAGGCGGGCCCGACGGAGATCGGCATCCTCGCCGACGACACCGCGGACGCCGAGCACGTCGCCGCAGACCTCATCAGCCAGGCCGAGCACGACAACCTCGCGGCCTCCGTCCTCGTCACCGACTCGACGCGCCTCGCCGACGACGTCGAGGCAGCCCTCGAGCGCCGCGCCCGCGCGACGAAGCACAGCGAGCGCGTGCTCACGGCCCTCGGCGGTCCGCAGTCGGCCATCGTCCTCGTCGACGACGTCACGGCCGGGCTGCGCGTCGTCGACGCCTACGGCGCCGAGCACCTCGAGATCCACACCGCCAGCTCGCGCGAGGACGCGCTGCGCGTGCGCAACGCGGGTGCTATCTTCGTCGGCACCTACTCGCCCGTCAGCCTCGGCGACTACGCCGCCGGGTCGAACCACGTCCTGCCGACCGGCGGGTGCGCCTGCCACTCGAGCGGGCTGTCGGTGCAGTCGTTCCTCAAGGGCGTCCACATCGTCGACTATTCGCGCGAGGCCCTCGCGGAGGTCGCGGACGTCGTCGTCACGCTCGCGAACGCGGAGGACCTGCCGGCGCACGGCGAGGCCGTGACGGCGCGCTTCGAGCGTCGGGACGAGGCAGAGGCCGGGACGGAGAACGCGCCCGCATGAGCGAACCCACGATCACGCAGCTGCTGCGCGAAGACCTGCGAGACCAGAGCGCGTACGGCGCGCCGCAGCTCGACGTGCCCATCGCGCTCAACACGAACGAGTCGTCCTACGACGTGCCGGAGACGGTCGTGCGCAGCATCGTCGAGCGAGTCGAGAAGGCCGCGGGCGGGCTGAACCGCTACCCGGATCGCGAGTTCACCGAACTGCGCGCGGCCCTCGCCGACTACCTCGATCGCGTGACGGGCGTCCGGTTGCCCGTCGAGCAGATCTGGGCCGCCAACGGCAGCAACGAGGTGCTCAGCCACATCGTGCAGGCCTTCGGGGGCCCGGGCCGCGTCGCGCTCGGCTTCACGCCGAGCTACTCGATGCACCCGATCATCGCGCGCGGCGCGGGAACGACATGGGTCGACGGCCTGCGCGATCGTCGTGAGGGCGTCTATGACCTCGACGTCGACCTCGCAGTCGAGCAGGTGCGCGAGCACCGTCCGAACGTCGTGTTCGTCTGCACGCCGAACAACCCGACGGGCACCGCGGTGAGCAACGACGTCGTGCGCGCCATCTACGACGCGGCGCCGAACGCCGTCGTCATCGTCGACGAGGCGTACGTCGAGTTCGCGCGCCCGGGCACGCCGAGCGCCCTCGAGCTGCTCGCCGATCACCCGCGCCTGATCGTCAGCCGCACGATGAGCAAGGCGTTCGCGTTCGCCGGCGCGCGCGTCGGTTACATGGCCGCCTCGCGCGAGATCTGCGACGCGATGCGTCTCGTGCGTCTGCCCTACCACCTGTCGTCGGTGACGCAGGCGACCGCGCTGGCGGCCCTCGACCACGCCGAAGAGATGCTCGCCATGGTCGATGCGATCAAGGCCCAGCGCGACCGCATCGTCGAGGCCGCGCGAGTGGCGGGGCTCACGCCGACGCCGAGCGATGCGAACTTCGTTCTCATCGGTGGTCTCACCGACGCGCACGCCACGTGGCAGGCCCTGCTCGATCGCGGCATCCTCGTGCGCGACGTCGGCATCGCGCACCACCTGCGCATCACGGCCGGCACGCCCGCCGAGACGGACGCCGTCATCGCGGCCCTCACCGACCTCGCCCCCACGCACGCCCTCCAGGAGGAGAAAGCATGAGCGACGCGACCGACTTCGTCATCCCCGACGTGCCCGCCGACCACCGGACAGCGCTCATCGAGCGCACGACGAAGGAAGCCTCGATCAGGCTGTGGCTCGACCTCGACGGTACGGGCACGTCCGACATCCGCACCGGGGTGCGCTTCTACGACCACATGCTCGACTCGCTGAGCAAGCACAGCCTCATCGACCTGCGCATCCGCGCCAGCGGCGACCTCGACGTGGACGCCCACCACACGGTCGAGGACACCGCGATCGTGCTCGGCCAGGCCCTGCGCGAAGCGCTCGGCGACAAGTCGGGCATCTCGCGTTTCGGGGACGCGAAGGTGCCGCTCGACGAGGCGCTCGTCGAGGCGGTCGTCGACGTCGCGGGCCGCCCGTACGTCGTCCACACCGGTGAACCGGACGGCCAGATCTACGCGGTCATCGGGGGCAACTACATCGGCTCCCTGACGCAGCACGTCATCGAATCGCTCGGCTACAACGCGGGCATCGCGCTGCACGTCAACGTCATCTCCGGGCGCGACCCGCACCACATCGTCGAGGCCCAGTTCAAGGCGATCGCCCGCGCGCTGCGCGCCGCGGTGGCGAAGGACCCGCGCGTGCAGGGAATCCCGAGCGCGAAGGGTGCTCTCTGAGTCATGCCGAGACTAGGTCGGCAGTCGAACTTCACCGGCGCGCTCGACGCCGTCGTCGTCATACGCGGCGATGCCGAGCGTGTGGCTCGCTGGGTCGAACAGGGCACCGTGCCCGCGTACGTCGTCGACCTCGACGGGCCGTGGTGCGCCGTCGTCGCGGCGGGCCCTGGGCATGCGGCCGCGCCCTTTGACGACGCCGCGACGGTGCTCGTCGCCCGCCCCGTTCCGCAGATGATGCGCCCGGCCGCCGGGTTCTTCGTCCACGGCGACGACGCCGTCGTCCTCGTCCAGCCGCGACGGTGGCGCTCCCTGCCGCGTTGGTTCGTCGTCCGCCGCGGTTTCGGGGTCGTGCGCGCGGCGCTGCCGCAGGCGAGCCTCGCGGATCTGCTCGCGGTGGGGGAGAACTCGCACCCGGAGACGCTCGAACGCGTCCTCGCGCAGCGCGGCGCCGAGCCGATCGAGGTGCTGCGTGGCGTCATGGTCGCCCTCGGCATCCCCGCCGGGCATCTGCTCGCGCTGCATCCGCGGGCGGCGATCGAGGCCGATCTCGTCGAACCTGATGCGAAGGCAGTACGACGCTTCGACAAGCACACCCGCGAGGAACGCGAAGAACGGCGAGAGATCGAAGGGCACGCCCTGATGGAGGAGAAGCGATGAAGAAGGTCGTCGTGCTCGACTACGGCAGCGGCAACATCCACTCCGCCGTGCGCATGCTCGAACGCATTGGCGCCGACGTCGAACTCACCGCCGATCCCACGTCTGTGGCGCGCGCAGACGGGCTGTTCGTGCCCGGCGTCGGCAACTTCCACGCGTGCGCCGCGGGGCTCGTCGCCGCGGGCGGGCGTGAGCTCATCGCAGAGCGACTGACACGTCAGGCCCCCGTGCTCGGTATCTGCGTCGGCATGCAGGTCATGTTCGACGGCTCGAGCGAGCCGTCGCCGTCACCGGTCGACGGGCTGGGGCTGTGGCATGGTCGAGTCGAGCGTCTCGACGCCCCGGTCGTACCGCACATGGGCTGGTCGCAGCTCGAGCCGGCGCCCGGCAGCCGACTGTTCGCCGGTGTCGAGGACGAACGGTTCTACTTCGTCCACTCGTTCGCGGCCCCCGCGACCGTCGCCGACCTCAACTCGGGCGCCCGCGTCACGCTCGCGACGCACGGCACCCCCTTCGCCGCGGCCATGGAGCAGGGTGCGCTGAGCGCCACCCAGTTCCACCCCGAGAAGTCGGGTGACGCCGGCGCCGCGCTGCTGACAAACTGGCTCGACACCCTCTGATGCCATGCCCAGCCACCCCGATCCGACGGCTCGAAGGAGCACCATGACCACCGAACCCCGCCTCGAACTGCTGCCGGCCGTCGACGTCGCCGGCGGTGAGGCCGTCCAACTCGTCCAGGGCATCGCCGGGACGGGCGGCCAGTTCGGCGACCCCGTCGCCGCTGCACTCGCGTGGCAGGAAGCGGGCGCCGAGTGGCTGCACCTCGTGGACCTCGATGCCGCGTTCGGACGCGGCGAGAACCGCGGCCTGCTCGCCAAGATCGTCGGCACACTCGACATCAAGGTCGAGATGAGCGGCGGCATCCGTGACGCCGAGTCACTCGAGGCTGCGCTCGCCACGGGCTGCCGTCGCGTCAACCTCGGCACCGCAGCCCTGGAGAACCCCGAGTGGACCGCTGCCGCCATCGCCGAGCACGGCGACCGCATCGCCGTCGGCCTCGACGTGCGCGGCACCACCCTCGCCGCCCGCGGCTGGACGAAGGAGGGCGGCGACCTATGGGAGACCCTCGCCCGCCTCGACCGTGAGGGCTGCGCGCGCTACGTCGTCACCGACGTCGCGAAAGACGGGATGCTCGCCGGCCCCAACACCGCGCTGCTGCAGCAGGTGTGCGAGCGCACCGACCGCCCCGTCGTCGCCTCCGGCGGCGTGACGACGCTCGACGACCTGCGCGCGCTGCGCGAGCTCGTGCCGTACGGGGTCGAAGGCGCCATCATCGGCTCGGCCCTCTACAAGGGCACGATGACGCTCGCCGACGCCCTCGACGTCGCGGGGCGCCCCGAGTGAGCGGCCCGGGGCAGAGCGACACGGGGCCGAGCGACACGGCCGGCATCCCGTTCAACGGCCGCGAGGTGACGAGCACCGGTTTCGACGACGACCGCGGCGAGGCCGATGCGGCTCTCGTGGCGGCGCTGGCGAGTGGTGACGAGGAGGCGTGGGTCGCAGCGTTGGCCGAGAGCAGGTTGCTCGTGCCGATCGTCGCCGCCCCCACCGAGGTCGACACGAGCGGGGAGCACGCCGTCGAGAAGTCGACCGACATGGCTGTCGTGACGCTGACCGCGCCGGACGGTACAAAGGGCCTGCCCGTCTTCACGAGCCTCGAAGCGCTCGCCGCCTGGGATCCGGCGGCCCGCCCGTCACCCGTCAAGGCCGCGTTCGCGGCGCAGGCGGCCATCTCAGAGGAATGCGACGTCCTGCTGCTCGACATGGCCAGCGAGCATCGCGTCGTCGTGCGCGCGAGCATGGTCTGGGCGCTCGCGCAGCAGCAGGCCTGGGTGCCCGCCTACCGTGACACGCACGTGCGCTCCGCCATCGGGCAGGCTGTGCGCGTCGAGGAGGCCGTGCTCGCGCAGGAGTGCGTCGACGGGGGAGAGGGCGTGCTGCGGCTGCGTCTCACCCTCGCCCCGGGTCTGAGCCAGGACGAGGTCCGCGCGCTCGCCACACGCGTCGGCGAGCGGCTGGCCGCCGACGGTGAGACTCGCGCCCGCATCGAAGCTCTCGCCTTCGAGTTCGTCGCGGCGTGAGGCGCGGGCGGCACTGAAAACCCCGGAAGAGCCGGGGGGCACATGACGCAGGGGCCGGACGGTGAGATCCACCGTCCGGCCCCTGCGTCATGCGTCGGCGCGTCGACACCTGGCGTACGGTCTGACATCGTGCTCAGTCGAACTCGTCGTGCAGCGGGAACCCGCACTCGTGCAGGTGGTCGAGCACCCGGTCAATCTCCTGTGGGCTGGGCAGCTCCTGGGTCACCTTCGTGATGCCGACACCCACATCGACCCGGTCAGCGGGCACGAGCCCATCGGCGACGAGGTGGTTGCCCAGTTCGTGCATCTCCTCAGGAGAGAGCCGGCGCCGCATGAGCGCGAGCAACGGCTGGTAGTCGCGCTCCGGTACCCCCGTGGGGTAGCTGACGCGCAGCCAGTTGACGATGCGCTCGAGGGACGGGTTCATCGCCTCACTTCTTCTCGGCGAAGGTCGGGAACACGTGCTCGAACGACACCTTGTAGCCGAAGCCCGACGCGATGATGATGGCGAGGCCCAGCGCCACCGCGACGGCGACGAGCGCGAAGCAGAGCAGGCCGACGGGCTTGCCCCAGGACTTGGCGCTCTCGCCGGTTGTGAGAGCGCCTTCACCGGCGGCGAAGCCACGCACGCCGAAGGCGAACAGGGCAGGCACGCCTGCACCGAGGACGATGGCGACGAGAAGCACCTTCCAGGCGCTCTCGAACGCGAGGGAGAGAGTGTTCATCGGGAACCAACCTTGGTCGCGGGGTGGACGGTGTTGCGGTCGGACTCGGCCACGACGTCGGGGATGTGCGTCGCCGCGAGGTCCTGCGGGTCCCACTCCTCGTTGACGTTGTTGTGGTCGACCGGCGTCTTGCGCGAGTGGTAGAACATGTATGCCGCGAACGCGCACAGGATGGCGAAGACGACGATGCCGCCGGCGCCACCACCGATGACGTCACCGAGGTACCACATGAGCGCACCGACGACCGCGGCGGCGGGCAGGGTGATGAACCAGGCGAGCACCATGCGTCCGGCGACACCCCAGCGGACCTCCGCGCCCTTCTTGCCCAGGCCGGTACCGAGGATCGAACCCGTCGCGACGTGCGTCGTCGACAGCGCGAAGCCGAGGTGGCTCGAGACGAGGATGACGGCGGAGCTGGCCGACTCGGCAGCCATGCCCTGCGGCGACTCGATCTCCACGAGGCCCTTGCCGAGCGTGCGGATGATGCGCCAGCCGCCGAGGTAGGTGCCGGCCGCGATGGCGAGCGCACAGGCGAACTTCACCCACAGCGGAACGCTGTGCGTGTCGGTCCAGGAGCCGTAGCCGATGAGGGCGAGGGTGATGACACCCATCGTCTTCTGCGCGTCGTTGGTGCCGTGAGCGAGCGAGACGAGCGAGGCGCTGCAGATCTGACCCCAGCGGAAACCACGCTCGGACTCGGCGTGACTGACCTTCTTCGTGATGGCGTAGATGAGCTTCGTGCCCAGCGCCGCGACGACCGCCGCGATGAAGGGCGACAAGAACGCGGGGATGATGACCTTGCCGACGACACCGTCGAGCTTCGAACCGTCACCCGTCCACTTGACGCCCGCCATGCCGATCGCGGCGATGGCCGAACCGATGAGACCACCGAACAGTGCGTGGCTCGAACTGCTCGGGATGCCGAGCAGCCACGTGAGCAGGTTCCACACGATGCCACCGACGAGGCCGGCGAGCACGATGAGCAGCAGGGCCTGGCCGTGGTCGGTGAGGAACTCCGGTTTCGGAGCGCCGTCCTTGGCCTGGATCTTGATGACTGCGTTGGTGACGGTGAGGGCGACCTCGACCGACAGGAAGGCACCGATCAGGTTGAGGATGCCGGAGAGGGCGACTGCCACCTTGGGCTTGAGGGCACCGGTGGCGATGGACGTCGCCATCGCGTTGCCGGTGTCGTGGAAGCCGTTGGTGAAGTCGAACGCCAGTGCCGTGACGATGACGAGCACGAGAAGAATGAACGAGAAATCCACACGGCAAGTGTGCAACCGCGCAGTGGCCGCCGAGTGCGCTGTACGCAAACGGGTGTTGGCACTGCGGGAAATTCGCGGGGGCGCCCGATATCTGTTCACCGGAAGTTCACCTCCCGTGCGGCGATTCTTTGCCGGACGGGCACGCGCGAGGGCGCCCCGGCGTCTCGCGCGGTTGACGGGGGCGGCCCGCTCGACCACGTGACGCAACGAGACCGCCGGGTCCGGAGCATGAGCTCCGGACCCGGCGGTCTCGAATCGATCGCGCTGAGGTACAGGCGCGATCAGTGGATCTGCGCGATCAGAGGTTGATCATGTGCCCGGCGATGCCGTGCACGGCTTCCTTCACGGCCTCACCCAGCGTCGGGTGGGCGAAGATGTTGCGCGAGACCTCGTCGGCCGTCAGATCCCACTGCTGCGCGAGCGTCAGCACCGGCAGCATCTCGGTGACGTCGGGGCCGATCATCGCGGCGCCGAGCAGTTCGTCGTGCTTCGCGTCTGCGATGACCTTGACGAAGCCCACGGCCTCGCCGAGGCCCTGCGCCTTGCCGTTCGCGGAGAACGGGAACGTCGCCGTCTTGACGTCGTAGCCCTTCTCCTTGGCCTGCGCCTCGGAGTAACCGAACGAGGCGACCTGCGGCTGGCAGTACGTCGCGCGCGGAATCATGTCGTAGTTGATCTCCATCGTCTCGACGCCCGCGATGGTCTCGGCGGCGACGATTCCCATGGCCTCGGCGGTGTGCGCGAGCATGAGCTTGGCCGTCACGTCACCGATGGCGTAGACCTTGTCGACGTTGGTGCGGCCGCGCCCGTCGATCTCGATGGCGCCGCGCTCGGTGAGCTTGACGCCGAGATCCTCCAGGCCGTAGCCCTCGACGCGCGGCTTGAAGCCGAACGCCGACAGCATCTTGTCGGCCTCGAGCACCTGCGAGTCGCCGCCCTTGGCGGGGGAGACGGTGACCTTGACGCCGGAGCCCGTGTCCTCGGCCTTCTCGACCTTCGTGCCGGTCATGACCTTGATGCCGAGCTTCTTGTACTGCTTGAGCAGCTCCTTGGACACGTCCGCGTCCTCGGTCGGCACCATGCGGTCGGCGAACTCGACGATCGTCACGTCGACGCCGAAGTTCTTCATGACGTAGGCGAACTCGACGCCGATGGCGCCCGAACCGCCGATGATGATGGAGCCCGGCAGCTCCTCCGAGAGGATCTGCTCCTCGTAGGAGACGATGTTCTTGCTGAGGTCGACCCCGGGCATCGTGCGCACGGTGGCGCCCGTCGCGATGATGAGGTTGTCGTAGGTGACGCTCTGGGTGGAGCCGTCCTCACCCTTCACGTCGATGGAGTGGTCGGCCTTGAGCGTGCCGTGACCGTTGATCTCCGTGATCTTGTTCTTCTTCATCAGGTAGTGAACACCCTTGACGATGTTCGACGAGACCTGACGGGAACGCTTGTGCGTGGGCCCGAACGCCATCGTGGCGTCGCCCTCGATGCCGAACTTCTCTTTCTCGTGCGTGAGCACGTGCGCGAGTTCGGCGTTCTTCAGCAGAGCTTTCGAGGGGATGCACCCGACATTGAGGCAGACACCTCCCCAGTACTTCTGCTCGATAACGGCGGCGCTCAGGCCGAGCTGGGAGGCGCGGATAGCCGCGACGTACCCACCCGGGCCGGCGCCGAGGACGACGACATCAAAATGATTGGCCACGAGGCAGAGCCTAGACCCATCGGGGCGCAGGGTGTGAGTGCAGGTAGTTACTGACGGGTAGAAGTTTGCGGTGCCCGGTCCCGACCGTTCCCGTGCGCCTCGCGGCGCGTGGGGCTCAGTCGTCCGCCGCCTCGGTGTGCTGCGCGAGCAGCTCCTGCGCCAAGGGCGTGTCGACGACGATCGAGGTGAGGTAGCCCCCGCGGATGCCGGCCGCGACGGCCGCGGCGCGCGCCCGACCGTGCGACAGGGCCACGACGTGGGTGATGAGCCGCAGGTCGTCGGGGCGCATGCTGACCAGACGTGCCGTCAGGCCCGCGTGCACCGGCGCGCCGGTCACGTCGAACAGGGAGCCGGCGATCTCGCCGACGACCTGCAGGCGCGCGAGATCGTCGCGCTCGTCGTCGCTCGCGAGGTCGAACAGGGTGCTCTCGCCACTGCTCCACCCGCCGACGCCGACGAGTGCGAGGGAGCAGTGCTTGGCGTCGTCGAGGGTGCCTGCGACGCTCGCCTGAGCGCGAATGACGGCGGCCGCAGCGGCGTCGTCGGCAACGAGCGGCGCGTAGAAGACGCGGGGTTCTCCGCCGGTGAGGCGGGCGGCGTCACGCACGACGTCGACGGGGGAGGATTCGTACGCCGGCAGGTCGAGGGCCCCGGAGAGCTGGACGATCGGCACGGGTGGCAGACCGTCGAAGTGGCGCACCGCCTTGGCGACCATCCGGCTCCATGGCAGCCCGATGACGTCGGTCGGCTGCGCGAGGCGCCGCATGAGGTCGGCGCCGCGGCGGGCGAGCTCGTCCTGCGCGGCGTCCGTCTCGAGTTCCTCGACGTCGACGACGACGGCGTGTGCGAGCCCGAACGCGTCGCGCAGGCGGCGTTCGAGGTGCTCGCACCCGGCGCCGGGGTCGACGACGTCGATGCGGACGATTCCCTGGTCGCGGGCCTCCTCGAGCAGGCGCGCCACCTTGAACCGACTGATGTCGAGCTCTTCGGCGATGGCCACCTTGGAGGCGTCGTCGAGGTAGTAGCGACGTGCTGCGTGGACCATGAGGCGCTGATGCTGCGGTGCGCTCGCGTCGACCATGGGAACTCCCGGCGTTCGTAGCGTGAATCGTGGGTTGACATTGTGTGTCGAATCACACTTTACTCATATGTGCCTGCTAGTGCTCAAGTGAGCATGGTGCTCGTTCGAGCATTGCACACCAGGCACGACGACATGGGAGGTTTCGTGGGACGACGACGAAATGGCATCGCCCTCCTCGCCGCGGCAGCACTGGTGGGCGGTTCTACGACCGCGTGCGCGGGCTGGGGTGGCGGGGTCTCATCGGGTGGCAAGGACAGCATCAACGTCCTCATGGTCAACAACCCGCAGATGATGGACCTGCAGAAGCTCGCGCCGGAGTTCGAGAAGGAGACGGGCATCCACGTCAACTTCACGGTGCTGCCGGAGGACGACCTGCGCGACAAGACGAGTCAGGAGTTCAGCGCCCAGGCCGGTCAGTACGACGTCGCGACGTTGAGCAACTTCGAGATCCCGATCTACGCGAAGGCCGGCTGGGTCGCGGATCTCACGAGCCACGTCAAGGCCGACACCCAGTTTGACCAGGACGACATCCTCGATCCCATGACGAAGGCGCTCAGCGTCGACGGGAAGATCTACGGCGAGCCGTTCTACGGCGAGTCGAGCTTCCTCATGTACCGCAAGGACATCCTGGCGTCGAAGGGCATCACGATGCCCGCGAACCCGACGTGGCCGCAGGTCGCCGACATCGCGGCCAAGGTCGACGGCGCCCAGCCGGGCATGCGCGGCATCTGCCTGCGTGGTCAGCCAGGATGGGGTCAGCTGTTCGCGCCGCTGACGACCGTCGTCAACACCTTCGGGGGCACCTGGTTCACGAAGGACTGGCAGGCGCAGGTCGACTCGCCCGAGTTCAAGCAGGCGACGAACTTCTACGTCGACCTCGTCAGGAAGCACGGTGAGGCCGGAGCGCCGCAGGCGGGCTTCACCGAGTGCCTCAACAACACCCAGCAGGGCAAGACGGCGATGTGGTACGACGCGACGTCGGCCGCCGGTTCCCTCGAGGCCAAGGGCTCGCCGGTGGCCGGGAAGATGGGCTACGCGCCGGCTCCCGTCGTCAAGACGAAGAACGCCGGTTGGCTGTACGCCTGGGCGTGGGCGATCGAGCAGAAGTCCGAGAAGAAGGACGCCGCCTGGAAGTTCGTCTCGTGGGCCTCGGGCAAGAAGTACGAGAAGCTCGTCGGCGAGAAGATCGGCTGGTCGTCGGTCCCCTCCGGCAAGCGCGCCTCGACGTACGAGATCCCCGAGTACGTCGCCTCCGCGAAGGCGTTCGCCGAACCCGCGAAGAAGGCCATCGAGTCGGCTCAGCCCGACAACCCGGGCGTCCAGCCCCGACCCGCGGGCGGCATCCAGTTCGTCGACATCCCCGAGTTTCCGGCCCTGGGCACCCAGGTCAGCCAGGAGGTCAGCTCGGCCATCGCCGGCAAGCAGAGCGTCGACGCGGCGCTCGAGACGGGCCAGGAGCTCGCGAGCGACGTGGCCGAGGACTATCGCAAGCGTGAAGGGAAGTGAGTGACGTGAGCACCAACGCGCTCGCACGAGGGGGCGAGGACGACTTCGACCACCGCGACCCCGACAACCACGATCTCGAAACGGCTCCGGGCGGCAAGACAGCCCTGGCCCGGACGGGAGCCTGGGCGCGCCGCGCGCCGCTGCTGCCGGCGCTGATCTTCATGATCATCGCGACGCAGCTGCCGTTCGTCGCGACCATCGTCATCTCGATGATGCGCTGGAACGCGTATTACCCCGATGACGTCGGATTCGCCGGCTTCGACAACTTCGTCACGGTGTTCACGAACGTCAACACCCGCAAGGCGATCTGGGTGACAATCCTGCTCACGCTCATCGTCGTCATCATCAGCCTGCTGCTCGGGCTCGGCATCGCGCTGCTGCTCGATCGCAAGTTCAAGGGCCGCGGCATCGTCCGAACCCTCATGATCACGCCGTTCCTCATCGTGCCCGTCGCCGCGGCGCTGCTGTGGAAGCACGCGCTGTTCAACCCCGAGTACGGCCTGTTCAACGGATTCCTCAAGATGGTTCTCGGCGACGACGCTCCGCAGCCGGACTGGATCACGAACAACCCGCTGCTCGCGGTGGCGGTCTCGCTCATCTGGCAGTGGACGCCGTTCATGATGCTCATCTTGCTCGCGGGTCTGCAGTCGCGCCCGATGGACGTCGTCGAGGCCGCGCGCATCGACGGTGCGTCGAACTGGCAGATCTTCAAGCACATGACGCTGCCGCACCTGCGCCCGTACATCGAGCTGAGCACCCTGCTCGGCGCGATCTACATCGTGCAGAACTTCGACGCCGTCTTCACGATCACCTCGGGTGGTCTCGGCACTGCGAACCTGCCGTACCTCATCTACCAGACCTTCTACCAGGCCCACGACTACGGTCAGGCCTCCGCAGCCGGTGTGATCGTCGTCCTCGGCACGATCATCATCGCGACGGCCGCCCTGCGCACCGTCCTCAGCCTCTTCAAGGAGGAGAACTGATGAGCACTCCCGCCTCCGCGGCCGCTGCACCCGCCGCGACGCCGAAGTCCTCCGGGCCCGCGTACACGCCGAACCCGAATAAGAGGTCGGGCGCCCTGCTCGGCGTCCTCGCCTGGATCATCGGCCTGCTGTTCGTCCTGCCCGTCGTGTGGATGGTGTGGATCTCGTTCCACTCCGAGAACGACGCGGCCACCAACCCGCCCAAGTTCGACGCTCCCTTCTCGACGGAGGGCTACAAGAACTTCTTCGACTCGAACCCGTGGCCGTCCCTGGCGAACTCGCTGACGGCGAGCGTCGTCTCGACCCTCATCGTCCTGCTGCTCGCCCTGCCGGCCGCGTACGCCCTGTCGATCCGTCCGGTGAAGAAGTGGTCGGACGTGTTGTTCTTCTTCCTGTCGACGAAGTTCATGCCCGTGGTCGCAGCGCTGCTGCCGATCTACCTGTTCGCGCAGAAGGTCAACCTGCTCGACAACATCTGGCTTCTCATCCTGCTGTACACGTCGATGAACCTGCCGATCGCGATCTGGATGCTGCGCAGCTTCCTCGCCGAGGTTCCGAGCGAGATGCTCGAGGCCGCCCAGGTCGACGGCGCCGGTCTCGTGCGCACGCTGCGTGAGGTCATCGCGCCGGTCGTCATGCCCGGCATCGCCTCGGCCGCGCTCATCTGCTTCATCTTCAGCTGGAACGAGATGCTGTTCGCCCGCGTGCTCACCGGTACGGTGGCGGAGACCGCGCCCGTGTTCCTCACGGGCTTCGTGACGAGTCAGGGCCTATTCCTCGCCAAGGTGTGCGCCGCGTCGATCGTCGTGTCGCTGCCCGTCCTCGCCGCCGGTTTCGCCGCGCAGGACAAGCTGGTCCAGGGCCTGTCGATGGGAGCTGTTCGCTGATGGCCGTCCGCCTTTTGCAATCCACGTTGGCCGAGCTGCCGGAACAGGTGGCGCGCCCCACCTACGACCGCGCGAAGCTGACGACGGGCATCGTCCACTTCGGCGTCGGCGGCTTCCACCGCGCGCATGAGGCGATGTACCTCGATCGCCTCATGAACGACGGCGAGGCATTCGACTCGGCCATCACGGGCGTGGGGGTGCTGCCGCACGACAAGCGCATCGTCGACACCCTCAACGCGCAGGACGGGCTCTACACCCTCGTCCTCAAGCACCCTGACGGCACCCGCGAGCCGCGCGTCATCGGCTCGATCCAGAAGATGCTGTTCGCGCCCGACGACCCCGACGCGGTCATCGACCTCATGGCGAGTCCGGAGGTCAAGATCGTCTCGCTGACGATCACCGAGGGCGGCTACCTCGTCAACCAGGTGACGGGGGAGTTCGAGGCATCCAACCCGGGCATCCAGCACGACCTGGCCGACGGGGCGTCACCGCAGACGGCGTTCGGGCTCATCGTCGAGGCGATCCGACGCCGTCGCGACGCGGGGCTCACGCCGTTCACCGTCATGAGCTGCGACAACCTGCCGGGCAACGGCGAGATCGCGCGGCGCATGATGACGGCGTACGCCGAGCTGAAGGACCCGTCGGTCGCGCAGTACATGCGCGATCACGTCGCGTTCCCGAACTCCATGGTCGACCGCATCACGCCCGTCACGGCGCCGGAGGACATCGCCGAGCTTGCCGACACGTTCGGTGTCGAGGACGGCTGGCCGGTCGTGTGCGAACCGTTCGCCCAGTGGGTGCTGCAGGACGAGTTCACCAACGGGCGCCCGCCGTTCGAGGATGCCGGAGTCCAGATCGTCGACGACGTCGAACCGTACGAGCTGATGAAGCTGCGCCTGCTCAACTGCGGCCACCAGACGCTCTGCTACGTCGGCTACCTCGCCGGTTACCGCTACGCGCACGAGGTGTGCAGCGACCCGTTGTTCGTCGACTTTCTGCTCGGTTACATGGAGAAGGAGGGTTCGGCGACGCTGCCGGAGGTGCCCGGGGTCGACCTCGACGCCTACCGTCACGAGCTCATCGCGCGGTTCGCCAACCCCGAGGTGCGCGACACGCTCGCCCGGCTGTGCATGGAGAGCAGCGACCGCATCCCCAAGTGGCTCGTGCCGGTCGTCAAGCACAACCTGGCGCACGGCGGCGAGATCGACCGCTCGGCCCTTGTCATCGCGTCGTGGGCGCGCTACGCCGAGGGCGCCGACGAGCAGGGCGACCCGATCGACGTCAACGATCGCGCCAAGGAGGCCGTCATGGCGGCCGCAGCGGCGCAGCAGGACGACAAGCTCGCGTTCCTGCGCAACCCGGACTTCTTCGGCGACCTCGTCGACGACGAACGATTCACGACGGCCTACGTCGCGGCACTCGACTCGCTGCACGAGGTCGGAGCCCGAGCCACGCTCGAGGCCCGCGCCGCCCAGGACGCCCGCCCCGGCGCGTGAGCCGGCACGGTGACGTCGGGGTGACCTGACGAGGCGTGGTCGGCGCCGCCGGCATCGTGCCTGCGGCGCCGGCCGCGTCGGAGTCCTCGGGGGTGAATGGAACCCCAGGACGACAGAGGAGACCGGATGACGTGTGACGAGAGGAACCCCATGCGCGTGCTCGAACTGAGCGCACCCGAGACGCTCACCCTGACCCAGCGTGACGTGCCGACGCCCGGCCCCGGGCAGGTGCTCGTGCGCATGACGTGCGTCGGCGTGTGCGGCAGTGACACGCACTACCTCACGCATGGGCGCATCGGCAGCTACGCCGTCGACTACCCGATGGTGCTCGGGCATGAGGGTGCCGGTGTCGTCGAAGCGGTCGGTGAGGGCGTCGACGCCTCGCGCATCGGCGAGCGCGTCAGCATCGAACCGGGCGTGCCGTGCCGCACGTGTGCGCAGTGCCTCGCCGGCGCCTACAACCTGTGCCCTGACATGGTGTTCCACGCGACGCCGCCGTACGACGGCTCGCTCGCCGAATGCATCGTCCACGACGCCGCCTTCGCGCATCCGGTGCCCGACGGCGTGAGCGACGAGGCTGCTGCGATGGTCGAACCGCTGTCGGTCGGATTGTGGGCCTGCCGCAAGGCCGATGTGACGCTCGGAGATCGCGTCCTCATCACCGGCTGCGGCCCCATCGGGCTCATGTGCCTGCTGGCCGCCCGGGCGCGCGGCGCGCGTGACATCACCGTCGTCGACCTCAACCCCGAACGCCTCGAGCGTGCCCGGGCGCTCGGTGCGCGGGTCGTCGACTCACGTCACGAGAGGTTCGACGAGCGCGAGTACGACGTTCTGCTCGAGTGCTCCGGGGTCGCCTCAGTCACGCTCGCCGGGATGCGGGCCCTGGCGCGAGGCGCTCGCGCCGTGCTCGTCGGGATGGGCGGCGACACCGTCGAACTGCCCCTGTCTGCGCTGCAGGAGCGTGAGGTCAGCGCCACCGGGGTGTTCCGCTACGCGAACACATGGCCGCAGGCGCTCGCGATGCTCGCGGGCGGCGTCGTCGAGGTCGACGATCTCGTGACGGGGCGTTTCGACCTCGCCGACGGCGAGCAGGCCCTGCGCGCGGGCCTCGACGACCCGGCATCCGTCAAGGCCATGATCTATCCGAACGGACTGCCGACGGTCTGATCTCACCTTACGGTTACCGCCGTCCGAACCGCGCGTCGCCCCCGGCGACGCCTGAGAAGGGAAACCATGTCACCTCGACTCGTCGCCGGAGTGGATTCGTCCACGCAATCGACCAAGATCGTCGTCTGTGATGCCGAGACGGGCGCCGTGGTGCGCACCTCGCGCGCGCCTCACCCCGACGGCACGAGCGTCGACCCCGAGGTGTGGTGGCGCGCTTATGAGGACGCGACGGCGGACGGGATGCTCGACGACGTCGAGGCGATCGCCGTCGGCGGTCAGCAGCACGGCATGGTCGCCCTCGATTCGGACGGCGCCGTCATCCGAGAGGCGTTGCTGTGGAACGACGTTCGCTCGGCGGGCGCGGCGCGTGACCTCGTCGACGAACTCGGGGGAGCGGGCGCCTGGGTGGATCGGCTCGACGTCGTGCCCGTCGCGGCGTTCACCGTCGCGAAGGTGCGGTGGCTGCGTGATTCCGAACCGGACAACGCCGCCCGCCTCGACACCGTCGTCCTGCCCCACGACTGGCTGACGGGGCGCATCCTGCAGGCCGGCGGCGGCTTACGAGGATGGACGACCGACCGCGGCGACGCGAGCGGCACCGGGTACTGGTCACCCGTCACCGGCGAGTACGACGCCGACATCCAACGTCTCGCCCTGGGCCGTGAGTTCGGCGTCCCGCGCGTCCTCGGCCCCGCCGAGCCCGCCGGCGTCACCGACGCGGGCCTCGTCGTCGGGGCGGGCACGGGCGACAACATGGGCGCGGCGCTCGGTCTTGGCCTGCAGCCCGGCGACGTCGTCGTCAGCCTCGGCACGTCGGGCACCGTCTTCGCCGTCCAGGACACGCCGACGCGGGACGCGAGCGGGCAGACCGCCGGATTCGCCTCGGCCGACGGGCGGCACCTGCCGCTCATGTGCACCCTCAACGCAGCCCGCGTGCTGACGACAGGTGCCCAGCTGCTCGGCGTCGACCTCGACGAGTTCTCCCGCCTCGCGCTCGCGGCACCCATCGGCGCGCAGGGCCTGACGTTGCTGCCCTACCTCGACGGTGAGCGCACGCCCGACCTGCCCGACGCCACGGGCACGCTCGGCGGCCTCACCCGAGCGAACGCGACGCCGGAGAACCTTGCGCGCGCCTGCGTCGAGGGGATGCTCGCGAACCTCGTCGCGGGCGTCGAGGGGCTGAAGCAGCACGGCCTGAGCGCGCGACGCATCGTCCTCATCGGGGGCGCTGCGGCTTCGGCGGCGGTGCGCGAGATCGCACCGATCCTGTTCGGGTTGCCGGTGCACATCCCGGCGCCGGGGGAGTACGTCGGTATCGGCGCGGCGCGCCAGGCGGCGTGGGCGCTGGCCGGAGGTGACGAGCCTCCGGCCTGGCAGGTCGCCTATGACCACGAACTCGAGGCCACGGACGACGACGTCACCGCCGGACGCGCGGTCTACGAGCGCTACCTACGTCTGCAGCGGCAACTGCACGGCTGAACGGGCAACCTCGAGGCGGTGGACGAAAGGGGTTCGCCCACCACCGCACGCCCGTGACACCATGACGCCACCATGCCCGCCACCCGTTACCGCCGCGTTCTTGCCAACCGCCGCACCCGCCAGCTGCTGCTGCTCGGCTTCGCCATCCGCATCCCGACGTTCGGGGTGTCGGTGCTGCTCACGATCCACGTCGTCGAGACGCTGCACCGCACCTGGTCGCAGGCAGGTCTCGTCGCGGCGGCCTCGACCCTCGCCGTCGCGCTGTCGGGACCGTGGCGCGGGCGCCTGCTCGACACCCTCGGGCTGCGCCGGGTCGTCGCGCCGTCGATCCTGGTCACGGCCGGGTGCTGGGCCGTGGCGCCCTTCGTCGGCTATGTACCGCTGCTCCTGCTCGCGGCATTGGCCGGGCTGTTCGCCGTGCCGACGTTCACCGTCATCCGTCAGGGCATCATCGCCGCGACGAGCGACGAGGATCGCCGCACGGCGCTCGCGACCGACGGCATCATCGTCGAGCTGTCCTTCATGCTCGGGCCCGTCATCGCGATCGCTCTCGGCGGTCACTTCCCGACGTCGTGGGTGATCTTCTGCCTCGAGATGGCCTCCGCGGCGCTCGCGGCGCTGCTGTGGTGGATCGACCCGCCGATCCGGCAGGCGCTCGACGAAGAGGCTGCCGCGGACGTCGACCTGCCACGCGAACGCTGGGTGACGCCGCGTTTCCTGGCGGTGTGCCTCGTCGGGTTCGCGGCCGTCGTCGTCCTCAGCGGCAGTGACGTCTCGTTCGTCGCCGCAGCCCGTCACTTCGACGCCTCCGCCCAGCTCGGCCTCGTGCTGGCCGTGTGGGGGCTGGGCTCCGTCCTCGGTGGGCTCGTCTACGGCGCGATGACGTCGCCGCCGCCCATGTTCGCGCTGCTCGTCCTGCTCGCCCTGACGACGGCGCCGATCGGCTTCGCCCACGGCGTGCTCGGTCTGTGCGTGTGGGGTTTCGTCGCAGGCCTGTTCTGCGCGCCGACGATGACTGCGTCCGTCGATGCACTCACGCGCGTCGTACCCGAACGGGTGCGCGGCGAGGCGATGGGGTGGCACGGTTCGTTCCTCACCCTCGGCGGTGCGCTCGGTGGGCCGCTCGCAGGCGTGTTCATCGACCGTCACGGCTTCGCGGGCGGTTTCGCGTCCGTCGGGCTGACGGGGGCGGCCATCGCCGGCCTCGGCGCCGTCATGGTCGGGGCGCGACGGGGGCTGCGGTCACGACGGGCCGGTCTGCCGGCGTCTTCACAGGCGCAGGGCACCGACGTCGAACCCACCCGCCGCGCCGATTAGGGCTGAGTCACACCGGCTGCTATCGTGGTGGGCACCAGCCGGACGTTCGCATGGCCTCATCGAGGCAGTGAAAGCGCTCGGTGCGCAAGAGGGGCTTCGGTCTCCACCCTCGGTCTCCTTCGGGAGGCAGGGTCTTGGTCACGATGCACGACGAGGCACCCGCCTCGATGGCGACGGAACAATCATCGCGTCGTGCGTGTTGAACGAAGACTTCTTGCGCTCGCAAGAAGTCTTTTTTGTTGCCCGAACACCGTCGGTGGCCGGGCACACCGCAACAACTCGTGAACATCACACTCGTGAAGGAGCAGGCCATCAGCGCTGAGCCACGCATCAACGACCGAATCCGAGTCCCGGAAGTTCGGTTGGTGGGCCCCAATGGTGAGCAGGTGGGCATCGTCCGAGTCGAGGACGCGCTGCGCCTCGCCGCCGAGGCCGACCTCGACCTCGTCGAGGTGGCCCCCCAGGCCAAGCCGCCCGTCGCCAAGCTCATGGACTTCGGCAAGTTCAAGTACGAAGCGGCCATGAAGGCGCGCGAGTCGCGCAAGAACCAGGTCAACACGGTCATCAAGGAGATCAAGCTCCGACCGAAGATCGACCAGCACGACTACGACACCAAGAAGGGTCACGTCGTCCGGTTCCTTTCGGCCGGTGACAAGGTCAAGGTCACCATCATGTTCCGCGGCCGTGAGCAGTCGCGCCCCGAGCTCGGCTTCCGCCTCCTGCAGAAGCTCGCTGAGGACGTGCAGGAGCTCGCGTTCATCGAGAGCGCGCCGAAGCAGGACGGACGCAACATGGTGATGGTGCTCGGCCCGACGAAGAAGAAGGCCGAGGCGCGCGCCGAGGACCGTCGTCGTCGTGAGGCCGAGAAGGCAGCCAATGCCGCCCCGGAGCCGCAGGCCGAGACGCCTGTCTCGAGCGAGGCCCCTGAGGCCGAGCAGGTCGCGGCCGGAGAGGCTGCGAAGTAACACCCCCTTCACCCTCGGGTGGAGAACCCTCGTCCCGGGTGATCGGGCGAGGCAGTCAGACAGCCGACGCGCACACGAGCGCGTCGAGGTAGCGAAGGAGTCGGCCATGCCGAAGATGAAGACGCACTCCGGTGCGAAGAAGCGTTTCCGCGTCACCGGTAAGGGCAAGATCATGCGGCAGCGCGCCCGCCACGTGCACAAGTTCGAGGAGCGCGCCAAGCGTCAGTCGCGTCGTCTCGTCAACGACGTCGTTCTCGCGCCGGCCGACGAGAAGAAGATCAAGCGCCTTCTCGGCCTCTGAGCCGTCCACACCCACCAACTAACTTCGCGGCAGGCGTCAGGCGCCGCCGCCCCACTCAAGGAGTGATCACGTGGCACGCGTGAAGCGGGCAGTCAATGCCCACAAGAAGCGTCGTACCGTTCTCGAGCAGGCCAGCGGCTACCGCGGCCAGCGCTCGCGCCTTTACCGCAAGGCCAAGGAGCAGGTGACGCACAGCCTCGGTTACGCCTACCGTGACCGTCGCGCCAAGAAGG
Organism: Dermacoccus sp. Ellin185; assembly: GCF_000152185.1. Classification (NCBI taxonomy): domain Bacteria; kingdom Bacillati; phylum Actinomycetota; class Actinomycetes; order Micrococcales; family Dermacoccaceae; genus Dermacoccus; species Dermacoccus sp. Ellin185. The sequence continues at coordinate 126,747 of NZ_AEIQ01000045.1, forward strand.
GCGACTTCCGTCGCCTCTGGATCCAGCGCATCAACGCTGCGGCTCGCCTCAACGGCATGACGTACAACCGCTTCATCCAGGGCCTGAAGGTCGCCGGCATCGAGGTCGACCGTCGCATGCTCGCCGAGCTGGCCGTCAACGACGCCCCGGCCTTCGCCAAGCTCGTCGAGATCGCCAAGGCGAACGTCCCGGCCCAGACGCCGGCTGCCTGATCCAGGCACCTCTTTCGCACCGAACGCCGCTCCACGCCGAAGGGCTCGCTCGACCATGATCACGAACGTCCGTTCCGATCGGGTCAAGCAGGTCAAGGCGCTGGGGCGGCGTTCTGCACGTGACAAGGCCGGGCTGTTCCTCGTCGAGGGGCGCCAGGCCGTGCGCGAGCTCATCCGGTTCGCGCCGATGTCGATCCGCGACGTCTACCTCGACGCCGACGCCGCCGAGCGTCACCCCGACCTGCGCGAACTCGCCGGGGAATGGGCTGACGGCGCCGCAGCAGGCGAGCGGCGCTTCGTCCACGACTGCTCGCCGCAGGTGCTCGCCGCGATGTGCGACACCGAACAGCCGCAGGGCATCATCGCCGTCGCCAGGCCGATCGATCGCCCGCTGGCCGACGTGCTCGCGGGCTCGCCGAAGTTCGTCGTCATTTGCACGAACGTGCGCGACCCCGGAAACGCGGGCACCGTCATCCGCGGCGCCGATGCGACGGGGGCGGACGCCGTGATCCTCAGCGACGCGAGCGTCGACCTCTACAACCCGAAGCTCGTGCGTTCGAGCGTCGGCTCGCTGTGGCACCTGCCGATCTCGCGCGGGTCGTCGATCGAGGAGATCTTCGCCGCTTGTCGCGCCGCAGGGCTGACACTGCACGCCGCCGACGGCGTCGGCGAGACATTTCTGCCCGACGTCGACCTCGCCACCCCGCACGCGTGGGTCATGGGCAACGAGGCATGGGGCCTCGAGCCCGAGGTGCGCGAGCAGTGCGACGACGTCGTCCGCGTGCCGATCTACGGCCACGCCGAGTCGCTCAACCTCGCGATGGCCGCCACCGTCTGCCTCTACGCCTCGGCTGCCGCCCAGAACTGAGCACCCCTCGCCCGCGCGGACGCGTGGGAATCGGTTTGCGCGCACTCGATAGACTCGGGCGCATGTCTGGCCCCAACACGAACTACGACCCCGTCGAGGTCGCTGCCCTCGACCCCGAGGTGGTCGAGTCCAACGTCACCGCCGCTCTCGCGGCCATCGCCGCCGCGTCCTCGCTCGAGGAGCTCAAGGTGGTGCGCACGGCGCACGCGGGTGACAAGTCCCCGTTGGCGCTGGCCAACCGCGAGATCGGCGCGTTGCCGCCGTCGGCGAAGGCCGAGGCGGGCAAGCGCGTCGGCCAGGCACGTGGCCGTGTGGGCGCCGCGCTGAAGACCCGCCAGCGCGAGCTCGAGGCCGAGCGCGACGAGCGCATCCTCACCGAAGAGGCCGTCGACGTGACGACGGCGACCGCGCTGCGTCGCCCCGTCGGCGGGCGTCACCCCGTCGAACTCATGCAGCAGCTCATGGTCGACATCATGGTCGGCATGGGGTGGGAGGTCGCCGAAGGGCCAGAGGTCGAGGCCGAGTGGTTCGTGTTCGACGCCCTCAACTTCGACGAGGACCACCCCGCGCGCCAGATGCAGGACACGTTCTACCTCGACCCCGCCGACGGCGGCCTCGTCATGCGCACGCACACCTCGCCCGTGCAGGCACGCTCGATGCTCGATCGTGGGGTGCCGCTCTACATCGTCGCGCCCGGCAAGGCGTACCGCACCGACGAACTCGACGCGACGCACCTGCCCGTCTTCCACCAGATGGAGGGCCTGGCGGTCGACAAGGGCATCACGATGGCGCACCTCAAGGGCACGCTCGACCACCTCGCGACGCAGTTGTTCGGTGAGGGCATCACGACGCGCCTGCGCCCCAACTACTTCCCGTTCACCGAGCCGAGCGCCGAGATGGATCTGCGGTGCTTCGTCTGCCGTGGGGAGGACGCGGCCTGCCGCACCTGCGGCGGCACCGGCTGGATCGAGTGGGGCGGCTGCGGCATGGTCAACGAGAACGTGCTGCGCGCCTGCGGCGTCGACCCGGCCGAGTACAGCGGTTTCGCGTTCGGCATGGGCGTCGAACGCGCCCTGATGTTCCGCACGGGCGCATCCGACATGCGCGAGATGATCGAGGGCGACGTCCGCTTCGACGCCCAGTTCGGCTTGGAGGTCTGAGACAATGCGAGTTCCCATCGAATGGCTGCGCGAGTACGTCGACGTGCCCGAAGGGGCAACCGGCCTGCAGGTCGCCGCGGACCTCGTGCGCGTCGGACTCGAGGAGGAGGCCATCCACGGCGGCGGCGTTACCGGCCCCCTCGTCGTCGGCCGCGTGCTGACGAAGACGCCCGAGGAGCAGAAGAACGGCAAGGTCATCAACTGGTGCACCGTCGATGTCGGTGACGCGAACGGCACCGGTGAACCTCAGGGCATCGTGTGCGGCGCGCACAACTTCGAGGTCGGCGACACCGTCGTCGTCGCGCTGCCGGGTGCCGTGCTGCCGGGCGGCTTCACCATCAGCGCCCGCAAGACGTACGGTCACCTGTCGGCCGGGATGATCTGTGCCGCAGATGAACTGGGCCTGCCCGACGACGGCTCGGGCGGCATCATCCTGCTGCCGCAGCGCCTCGGTGTCGACGCCTCGTCGCTCACGCCGGGCCAGGACGCACTGCCGCTGCTCGGGCTCGACCGCGAGACCGTCGAGGTCAACGTCACCCCCGATCGCGGTTATTGCTTCTCGATGCGCGGCATCGCGCGCGAGTACGGCCACGCCACCGGCGCGAGCTTCACCGACCCGGTCGATGCGCTGACGACGAGGGCGCCGGCAGCGAACGACTTGGGTTACCCGGTGCGCGTCGACGACCCCCAGGGGCTGCGTGGCGCGGTCGGCTGCGACCGGTACGTCGCACGCGTCGTGCGCGGCATCGACCCGAACGCTCCGGTGCCCGCGTGGCTTGCGACGGCCGTCACCGAGGTGGGCATGCGCTCGATCTCGCTGCCGGTCGACGTCACCAACTACGTCATGATGGCGCTCGGCCAGCCCCTGCACGCGTTCGATCTCGGGGCGCTGGGCGAGGAGATCGTCGTGCGACGCGCCCGCGCGGGGGAGAAGCTGACGACGCTCGACGGCGTCGAGCGCACCCTGTTCGCCGAGGATCTGCTCATCACCGACGGCGGTGCACGCCCGCTGGCGCTGGCCGGCGTCATGGGCGGTTCCGACAGCGAGGTGAGCGACTCGACGACCGACGTCCTCATCGAGGCCGCCCACTTCGACCCGGTCTCCGTCGCCCGCACCGCGCGCCGCCACAAGCTCGGCAGCGAGGCGTCCAAGCGCTACGAGCGTGGCGTCGACCCGCAGATCGCGGCAGCCGCGGCGCAGCTCGCCGTCGAACTGCTCGTGCAGTACGGCGGCGGCGTCGTCGACGACGGCGTCACCGACCTCGACACGACGCGCGCGCCGCAGCCGATCGACTTCGACCCGCAGCAGCCGACGCGGCTCGTCGGTGTCGCGTACTCCGACGACGAGGTCGCCGAGAGCCTTGATGCCGTCGGGTGCCGGGTCGAGCGCAACGAACCGTTGTGGAGCGTCACACCGCCCACGTGGCGCCCCGACCTGACGAGCGGGCCCGACCTCGTCGAGGAAGTGGCGCGTCTGCGCGGGTATGACGCCATCCCATCCGTCCTGCCGCGACCCCTCGCCGGGCGTGGGCTGACGGCGTCGCAGCGCTACCGCCGCAACGTGGCGAATGCGCTCGCGATGGCTGGCCTGACGGAGATCATCTCGCTGCCGTTCGTCAGTGATGACGTACACGACAAGCTCGGCTTCGCAGCCGACGACGCGCGGCGCACGAGCGTGCGCCTGACCAACCCGCTGTCGGACGAGCTGCCGCTCATCCGCACGAGTGTTCTCGCCACGATGATGGACTCGCTCAAGCGCAACGTCGCGCGCGGGTTCAAGGACGTGGCGCTGTTCGAGATCGGTCTCGTCGTCGCCGGTGAGGCGGGCCAGGCGCCGACGTCACCGGTCGGCGTGCACCCGGCGCCTGAGGTGCTCGACGCGATCCGCTCGGCCGTGCCGGCGCAGCCGCGCCACGTCGCCTGGGTCGCGGCCGGTGACAGCGAGCGCAAGGGCTGGTGGGGTGCCGGGCGCGGCGCGGACTGGAGCGACGCGATCGCCGTGGCGCTGCAGATCGGGCGCGTGCTCGGCGTCGACCTGACGATCGAGCAGGCGCAGGTGGCGCCGTTCCACCCGGGACGCTGCGCGAGCATCGCGCTGCCGGACGGCACCGTCATCGGCGCAGCGGGCGAGCTGCACCCCAAGGTCGTCGCGGCGTTCTCGCTGCCGGCCCGCACGGTCGGGGGCGAACTCGACCTCGACGCGCTGTCGGCGTACGCCGAGCGCCCCGGTGTCGCTTCGAGCATCGCGACGTTCCCGCAGGCGCATTCCGACGTCGCGCTCGTCGTCGACGCGTCCGTCCCTGCGGCTCGCGTCGAGACGGCGTTGCGCTCGGGGGCCGGTGAACACCTCGAGTCGGTCGCGCTGTTCGACATCTACACGGGCGATCAGGTCGGTGAGGGCAAGAAGTCCCTCGCGTACCGCCTGTTCTTCCGTTCCCCCGAGCGGACGCTGACGACCGACGAGGTGAACGCGGCACGCGACGCGGCAGTGCGCGCCGTCGACGAGAGTGTTGGAGCGAGCCTGCGCGGCGCCTGATTCCGGCATGATCGACAGGGTGGGGGCGGCGTGACGCCGTCTCCACCCTGTGTGCATGAGTATGACCTAAAAATGCATGGGTATGCGATCTGCGCTAGGCTGGGGGCATGGTCACAGCAGCTGTCGCCGGGGCGAGTGGATATGCGGGCGGGGAGATCCTGCGCCTCTTGCTCGCCCATCCCGACGTCGAGATCGGCGCACTGACGGCGGGTTCCTCCGCCGGTTCGCGCCTCGGCGATCATCACCCGTCGTTGTTCTCCCTCGCCGAGCGACCCGTGCTTGCCACGAACGCTGACGCCCTCGCCGGCCACGACGTCGTCTTCCTCGCACTGCCGCACGGGCAGAGCGCTGCGCTCGCCGCGCAGCTCGACGCAGACGTCGTCGTCATCGACTGTGGCGCGGATTTTCGGCTCGAGCGCGAGAGCGACTGGCAGCGTTTTTACGACACGCCCTACGCGGGGTCCTGGGCCTACGGGATGCCCGAACTCGTCTCGAAGGGCGTCAAGCGGCGCGAGCAGCTGCGCGGCGCGCGCCGCGTCGCCGTCCCCGGGTGCTATCCGACGGCCGTCTCGCTCGCTCTCGCGCCGCTCGCGGCGGCGTCCCTCATCGCGCTCGACGACGTGGTCGTCGTCGCGTCCTCGGGTGTCTCGGGGGCCGGCAAGGGCCTCAAGCCACACCTGCTCGGCGCCGAGGTCATGGGGTCGATGAGCCCGTACGGCGTCGGCGGCGGGCACCGTCACACGCCCGAGATCGCGCAGAACCTGCGTCTCGCCGCCGGCGGTGAGCGCGAGGTGACGCTGTCGTTCACGCCGACGCTCGCCCCCATGCCGCGCGGCATCCTCGCGACGTCGACGGCTCGGCTGGCGCCCGGCACGACGGCTGATGACGTCGCGCGCGCCTTCGCCGAGGCCTATGCCGACGAACCCTTCGTCGAGCTCCTGGCTGCCGGGTCGTGGCCCGCGACCGGTTCGGTGCTCGGGTCGAACGTCGTCACCCTGCAGTTCGCGCTCGACGAGGTGGCGGGGCGCGTCGTCGTCACCTCCGCCGTCGACAACCTGACGAAGGGGACGGCCGGTGCAGCCGTGCAGTCGATGAACCTGTCGCTCGGCCTGGGCGAGACCACGGGCCTGCCGCTCGCGGGGGTGAGCCCCTGATGGTCGCGTTCGGAGCTCGGTTCACCCTCATCGCCCACCCCGAGGAGCTGTCGTACGTGCGCCTCGGCGCGCAGGAGGTCGTGCCCGAATGGGCGCTCACGGACGCGCCGCTCGTCTCCGTCAGTGCGACGGCGTCGGAGACGTCGGTGCTGTGCCTCACCTCAGCGATCCCGCGGGACGCGGTCGTGCGTCAGCAGGGCCCGTTCCACGTGTTCGAGGTCGAGGGTCCGCTCGACTTCGCGCTGACGGGTCTGCTCTCGGCCATCGTCGCGCCGCTCGGCGAGGCCGACGTCACCGTCTTCACCGTCTCGACGTTCGACACCGACTGGATCATGGTGCCGACGTACGAATCCGCGCGCGCTCGTGAGCTGTGGGCTCGTGGCGGGCACATCATCAAGGAGAAACCATGAGTGTCACCGCTGCCGCAGGCTTCCGCGCGGCGGGCGTGACGGCGGGGCTGAAGCCCAGCGGGCGCCCCGACGTCGCCCTCGTCGTCAACGACGGGCCCGAGCACGTCGTCGCCGCCGTGTTCACCTCGAACCGCGTCGAGGCGGCGCCGGTGACCTGGTCGCGCCAGGTGGTGACGGACGGGCGCGCCGACGTCGTTCTGCTCAACTCCGGTGGCGCCAACGCCTGCACCGGGGCGCAGGGTTTCCTCGACACGCACCGCAGCGCCGAACTCGCCGCCGAGGCCGTCGGAGTGAGCGCCGGTGACGTCGTCGTCTGCTCGACGGGCCTCATCGGTGAGTTGCTGCCGATGGACAAGATCGAATCCGGTATCACCGCGGCGGCCGGTTCGTTGAGCGCTGACGGCGGGGAGGACGCCGCGACCGCCATCATGACGACGGACACGGTCGCGAAGGAGTGCACCGGGTTCGGTTCCGGATACACGATCAGCGGCATGGCGAAGGGCGCCGGCATGCTCGCGCCGTCCCTCGCGACGATGCTCGTCGTCATCACGACCGACGCGGTCCTCACCGCCGAGCAGGCCGGCGAGGCGTTGCGCGCGGCGACGGCGATGTCGTTCGATCGCATCGACTCGGACGGTTGCCAGTCGACGAACGACACCGTCGTGCTCATGGCCTCGGGAGCGAGCGGGGTGAGCCCGCAGATGGGGGAGTTCACGGCCATCCTCACGCAAGTCTGCGTCGACCTGGCCGAACAGCTCATCGCCGACGCGGAGGGCGCCGCGCACGACATCACGATCGACGTCCAGGGCGCCGCCAACGTTGACGATGCACTTGAGGTTGCACGTTCGATAGCCCGCAACAACCTCTTCAAGTGCGCCGTGTTCGGCAACGATCCCAACTGGGGGCGGGTTCTCGCGGCCGTCGGGACCACCTCGGCCGCGTTCGAGCCGGCGCAGCTCGATGTCGCGATCAACGGCGTCATGGTGTGCCGCAGCGGCGGGGTCGGTGACGACCGCTCGGGCGTCGATATGTCTCAGCGTGAAGTGAAGGTCGAGGTGTTTCTCCACGCCGGTGACGCCGACGCCACCGTCCTGACGAACGACCTCACGCACGACTACGTCCACGAGAACTCGGCGTACAGCACATGAGCGGGACGGAGCACGAGACGACCCAGCCTCGCGACCTCTCGTCGCTCGCCTCGGCGGGTCTCAAGGCGGGCACCCTCGTCGAGGCGCTGCCGTGGCTGCAGAAGTATCAGGACGCGCTCGTTGTCGTGAAGTACGGCGGCAACGCCATGAGGGACGACGCCCTCAAGCGCGCCTTCGCCGAAGACATCGCCTTCCTGCGTTACGCCGGGCTACGCCCCGTCGTCGTCCACGGCGGCGGCCCGCAGATCGCCGCGATGCTCAACCGGCTCGGGATGAAGAGCGAGTTCCGCGGCGGCCTGCGCGTCACGACGCCCGAGACGATGGAAGTCGTGCGCATGGTGCTGACGGGCCAGGTCTCGCGCGAACTCGTCGGCCTCATCAACAATCACGGCCCGATGGCGTTCGGCCTCTCCGGCGAGATGCAGGCCTGTTCGGCGCCCGCCGCCGCCCCGCCATCGTCGACGGTGAGGCCGTCGACGTCGGCCTCGTCGGTGACGTCGAGATGGTCGACCCGCAGATCGTGCGTGACCTCGCGCACTCGGGGCGCATCCCCGTCATCTCGTCCGTGGCGCCCGACCTCGAGCGCGAGGGGCAGGTGCTCAACGTCAACGCCGACACCGCCGCGAGTGCTCTCGCCGTCGCGCTCGGCGCGCACAAGCTCGTCGTGCTCACGGACGTCGAGGGGGTCTACGCGAACTGGCCGGACGAGTCGTCGCTGCTGTCGAAGCTGCCCGTCGACGAGGCCGAACGCATGCTCGCGACGGTCGACTCGGGCATGGTTCCCAAGCTCGAGGCCTGCATCCGCGCCGTGCGCGGGGGCGTGCCGCACACCCACGTCGTCAACGGGCGACGCCCGCACTCCATCCTGCTCGAGATCTTCACGGACGAAGGGATCGGCACGATGATCACCTCAGGAGGACGCCGATGAACCCGGCCGACCATGACGCCCCGGCGTCCACGATGCCGACGCACGGGGATCTGACGCAGCGCTACGGCGCCTCCCTCATGGGGGTCTTCGGGGCGCCCGGGCTCGTCCTCGAGCGCGGCGAGGGCGCCGTTGTTCGCGACGTCGAGGGCCGCGAGTACCTCGATCTGCTCGCCGGTATCGCGGTCAACGTTCTCGGCCATGCCCACCCCGCGCTCGTCGCCGCGGTGAGCGAGCAGGCGGCGAAGCTCATCCACGTGTCCAACTTCTTCACGACGCGCCCGCAGATCGAGCTCGCCGAACGCTTGGTCGCCGCGTCGGGTGGCGACGGCGACACTCGCGTCTTCTTCTGCAACTCCGGCGCCGAGGCCAACGAGGCGGCGTTCAAGCTGGCGCGCCGTACCGCTCGCCCCGGTGTCGTCGTCGCGGACGGCGGCTTCCATGGCCGCACGCTGGGCGCGCTGTCGCTCACCTCCAAGCAGGCCTACCGCGAGCCGTTCGAACCGCTGGTCCCGGGCGTCACGCGCGTGCCCTACCACGACGTCGAGGCGCTACGGGCAGCCGTCGACGACACGGTGGGCGCGGTGATCCTCGAACCCATCCAGGGTGAGGCGGGCGTCATCGAGGCCTCGCCCGAATACCTGCGCGCGGCCCGCGAGGTGACGCGCGAACGCGGGGCGTTGCTCATCATCGACGAAGTGCAGACGGGCGTTGCACGCACCGGCGAGTGGTTCGGCTTCCAGACGATCGCACCCGAGGTCATGCCGGACGCCATCACGCTCGCCAAGGGCCTCGGCGGCGGTGTGCCGATCGGTGCGCTCGTCACCTTCGGTGCCGCCTCGACGATGTTCGAGGCCGGCCAGCACGGTTCGACGTTCGGTGGCAACCCGCTGGCGTGCGCCGCGGGCGTCGCCGTCATGCGCACGATCGAGGACGAACGCCTGCGAGAGCAGGCGCGGCGGCTGGGGGAGCACCTCGTCGAGGCTGTCGAGAATCTCGGCGACGAACGCGTCGTTACCGTCCGCGGCCGCGGCCTGCTGCGCGGCATCGTGCTGCGCGACCCGCTCGCGCAGCGTGTCGTCGTCCGAGCCCGCGAGGCGGGTTTCATCATCAACGCGACGGGCCCGGACGTCATCCGCCTGGCCCCGCCACTCGTCATCACGGCCGAGCAGGTCGACACCTTCGTCGCCGCGCTGCCCGGCCTGCTCGATGCCGCCGAGACCGAGGAGAACGCCTCATGACCCGCCACTTCCTGCGTGACGACGACCTGAGCCCCGCCGAGCAGGCCGAGGTGCTCGCGCTCGCGGCGACGCTCAAACGAGACCGGCACGCCAAGCAGCCGTTCGCGGGTCCCCAGGGCGTCGCCATCATCTTCGACAAGCCGACGCTGCGCACTCAGCTCAGCTTCAGCGTGGGGGTCGCCGAGCTCGGCGGGCACCCGATGATCGTCGACGGCAAGCTCGCGCAGATCGGCACGCGTGAGTCGATCCACGACGTCGCGAAGGTGCTTGGGCGCCAGGTCAGCGCGATCGTGTGGCGCACCTACGGCCAGGACCGCCTCGAAGAGATGGCCGAGCACGCGGGCGTGCCCGTGGTCAACGCCCTGACGGACGCCTTCCACCCCTGCCAGATCCTCGCCGACCTGCTGACGGTCGCCGAACACAAGGGCAGCGCTGCCGGTCGCAAGGTCGCCTACGTCGGTGACGCTGCGAACAACATGGCCCACAGCTACCTGCTCGGTTTCGCGACGGCCGGCGCCGACATCACCGTCGCCGGCCCGCACGGGTACGGCCCGGATCCGGCGATCCTCGAGCGCGCCAAGGAGATCGCCGCGACGACCTGCGGCGGCGCGCATGCGAGCGAGGACGCCATCGAAGCCGTGACGGGCGCGGACGTCGTCATCACCGACACGTGGGTGTCGATGGGCATGGAGGACGAGGCGAGCACGCGCAAGGGCGAGAGCAATCCGTTCAGCGCCTTCAGCGTGACGAGCGAGCTGATGGCGCACGCGGCGCCTGACGCGATCGTCATGCACTGCCTGCCGGCATACCGTGGTTTCGAGATCGCCGCGGACGTCATCGACGGCCCCGCCTCGGTCGTGTGGGACGAGGCGGAGAACCGGCTGCATGCGCAGAAGGCGCTGCTGACGTTCCTCGCGGAGCACGCATGATGGCGCAGACGAAGGGTGCGCGCCATCAGCGCATCCGCGAGATCCTCGGGCGCGAGTCCATCCGGTCGCAGACGGATCTCGCCGAGCGGCTGCTCGCTGACGGCGTCGACGTCACGCAGGCGACGCTGTCACGTGATCTCGTCGAGCTCGGCGCGGTCAAGGTGCGTCAGGGCCGCACGCTCGTCTACGCCGTGCCCGGCGAGGGCGGTGACCGCACGCCTCGGGCGGGCGCCGCGCGCACCGAGGCGGTCCAACGATTGCGCCGGCTGTCGGGCGAGTTGCTCGTGACAGCGGAGTCGTCGGCGAACCTCGTCATCCTGCGCACCCCGCCGGGCGCGGCGAACTTTCTCGCCTCGGCGATCGACCACGCGGAGTTCACCGACGTCCTCGGCACGATCGCCGGCGACGACACGATCATGGTGATCTGCCGCGACCCGCAGGGGGCGGCGCCCGTCGCCAAGCGCTTCCTGGAACTCGCCGGCCGTACGGACGATCTCGCCTCCACCGACCACGATGACGACGCCCAGGAAAGCGGCGATCCCGACGCCGGTTCACGCGGCGACATTCGCGGCGTCTGAGCCCTCGAGCCCTGCTCCAACCGTTCCAATCTCCCCGGCGCCCCGCGCCCGATCCATCCGATGAAGGAGAGGTTCACCCCATGACCCAGCCCGACGCCCGCCTCAGCCTCTGGGGAGGTCGCTTCGCCGGTGGCCCGGCGGATGCGCTCGCCGCGCTGAGCAAGTCGACGCACTTCGACTGGCGCCTCGCGCCCTATGACATCGCCGGTTCGCGGGCGCACGCGCGCGTGCTGCACCGCGCCGGTCTGCTCGACGACGAGGCGCTCGCGGCCATGCTCGCGGCGCTGCAGCAGTTGCTCGACGACGTCGAGTCGGGCGCGTTCACGCCGGCGCAGGAGGACGAGGACGTCCACACGGCCCTCGAGCGCGGCCTCATCGAGCGCGCCGGCGCCGACGTCGGCGGTCGCCTGCGG